>PLEW01000232.1 GCA_003136555.1 Planctomycetota bacterium
GACTTCGGGCTCGCAGGCGGCGCATTCGATGGTGGTCGTGCCCTTGGCCAGGGCCGCCGCGCACATCACGTTATCGGTCGCCAGGACCGAGGAGCCGAACTTCCCACCGAGGTAGATCTCCGCGCCCTTGAGTCCGCCCTTGGGGACCTTGGCATGGATGTAGCCGTGCTCGAGGGTGATCTCTGCCCCGAGCGCCTGCAGGCCGCGCAGATGCAGGTCGATCGGCCGTTCACCGATCACGCAGCCTCCGGGCAGCGACACCGTCGCTTCGCCGCGCGCACCCAGCAGGGGCCCGAGGACGCATACCCCGGCGCGCATCTGCTTCACCAGCTCATAGGGGGCGGTGGAGTTGTAGGTGTCCTTCACCGCGGTGGCGATCTCGCGCCCCTTCCATTGCGTCTCGACCCCCAGGGTGTTGAGGATCTTGACCTGGGTCTGGATATCGCGCAGCAGCGGGATGTTGGCGAAGGTGCAGGAGTCGCTGGTCATCAGGCTCACGGCCAGGATCGGCAGGGCGCTGTTCTTCGAGCCGGCCACGCTGATCGAGCCGGAGAGACGGTGACCGCCGGTTATGACGAAGCTGTCCATGCCGGGGACTCTAGCGGCCCCGAGCCTCAGGCCAGTGGCAACCGGGTCAATAACCCGACGCCGGAGCCGTCGGCAGGACCTGCGGGCAGCACCCGGGGCACCCCCGCCACAGGCAGGGTGCTGGTCAACCACCCAGGAGTGGCCTGGTACTGATTGGAGGGGGGCATATGCTTGAGCGCCGGGAGTCGATGGCCACAACCCAAGCCATGCGCACGCTCCTGGTCCAGGCGCCCCTGGTGGTGGGTGAGGTCGAGATCGGCGACGAGGAGGCCCATCAGGGCCTGCATGTGCTGCGCCTGCGGCTTGGCGACAGCATCCGGCTGGCCGATGGCGCCGGGCGCTGCGGCCTGGGCAGGGTGATGCTGACCAGCCGCCACTCGCTGCGGGTGGCGGTGGAGGGCATCGAGACCCTCGAGAAGGGGCCGTCCGCCCTGCTGTCGGTGGCCTGCGCCGCGCCCAAGGGCGACCGCTTCGATGATCTGGTGCGTACACTGACCGAACTGGGAGTCGGACGCATCCTTCCCCTCAGCTGCGCACGCAGCGATCGTATCCCCACCCACCTCGACCGCCAGCGCCGGGTGGCCGGCGAGGCGCTCAAGCAGTGCCGTCGGGGACACCTCCCCACGCTCGGCCCAGTGGTCGATATTCGCACCTTGGCAGCATGGCCGGAACCGCTTATCATCCTCGACCGAGCAGGGTCGGGGGTGAGTACCGGAGAGCCCAGGGCCATCACCCTGGTCATCGGACCGGAAGGCGGCCTGACCGAGGAGGAGGTCGGCGTGCTGGCTGCCGCTGGCGCGCAGACCATGCGCCTGGCTGGCCACGTCCTGCGCATTGAAACCGCTGCCATCGCCGCTGCTGCGGTGTGGGCCGCAGCCTGGGAGAACCGTAGCTCGTGAGCGAATCCGCACCCACATCCGCACCTTCCGCCGCTCCCGCGTCGACGGGCTTCACCTTCACCGATCCGGGCTGCCGCACTGACGTGCGCCTGGGCGCCCTGATCGTCCTGGGTGCGGTATTCTTGTGGCTCTGGTGGGGGCCAACGGCTTCCAGCAGGCTCTACCTGGCCGGCGCCGCGCTGCTGCTCTGGGGCGTGCCGCTGCAGGCGCTTCAGGGCCGCCGCGACGGCCGGCCTGGCTATCCCTGGAAGCTCGGCCTGGCGATGGCTCTGGGTGGCGGAGTGATGTGGCCCGGCATGCGCTACCGTGATATCGCTGGCGGAGACGTCCATGTGCAGGAGGTTGCCCCCTTGCTGCTGTTCGCCGGTGTCTGGATACTGGCGTGGTGGCCGGTTGCGCGCCCTGGGGGCGTCGCCGCTGGCAAGCGAGGACCGATGGCCGACACGCGAGGAGCTGGCGCATGACCCCCGACCAAAAACCCCTGGCCATCTGGGGTGGAAGCCTGGCTGCCGCGGTGATCATCGGCTGGATCGTGCTCGACTCCCGAGGCGGCACGCTCGCCGACCTGCAGACGCGCGCGGACGACCTCAAGCACCACTATGCCGAGCTCTACCCCGACAACGGCATGCTGATCGCGGATGCGACCAAGAAGTGGAAAGTGGTCGCCGAGCAGCAGGCGGCCGCGCTGCAGGAGGCCGAGGCGGCCCTGGTGCCGCCGCTGCCCAAGGCCTACTGCGATACCGACCTGACCACCGCCGCCGGCCAGGTGCGCAATGACCTGATCTACATCAAGCAGAAGGCCGAGCGCGGCAAGATCAAGCTGCCCAGCACCCTGCCGTTCGAGGACAGCCTGGACGGCGATTCCAAGGTGCGCGGCATGCAGCTCGCCGAGCTCTACCTCTACAAGAACGCCCTCGACGACTGCATGGACGCCGGCATCAGGACCATCGCCACCGTGCACGCCGGCAAAGGGGGGTGCGATCCGTATGAGAAGTACGCGGTCTTCCTCTGCGACATCGACATCGAGAGCACCTACGAGCAGGCCGAGCAGCTGCTGCTCGACCTGGTGCAGAAGCAGAATTCCAAGGGCTACGGCATCCGCGCGATGTCGGTCGAGCACACCAAATCCGGGGTCCAGCGCATCAGCCTGACCTTCAGCCTGCTGACCGTGAACGATCCGTCCTGGGGCCTCAAGCCCGATCCCAGCGCCACCTCGCCCTCGGGAACCCCGGGGAGCGGTGGTACGCGCTTCGGCCGGATGGGAGGCTGAGATGATCAAGGTAATCCCCACCCCCCAGCTCTACATCTCCGCGGCCGCGGTGTTCCTGGTGCTCATCCCAACACTCGGTCCGCTGCTCGATTTCGGCGTCGCCTTCACCCCCAGCAACACCCAGATGAAGATCGAGCCGCGCAAGGGTGACCTGGTGGTGATACAATCGAGCAAGTGCACCAGCCCGCTGTTGACCGACTTCAGCGGCCCCTCGACCTCCAATCCCTACACGCGCTATACGCCGAACAATGGATCGATGCTGCCACCCCCTCCACCACCTCCGCTCGAGCTGCCGCAGCTCCCCGCCCTGCCGCTGCCCGAGAAGGACAAATAGCATGGCCATGCCCCCATCTGCTGGACTGCGGCCGGCCGCTCCCGCCGGCCGCTCCCGCCCCATGCGCGTGCTCGCGGCTGCCTGCCTGCTGGCGCTCCTGGGCGTCGGCCAGATCAGCCTGCTGCACGGCGATGACGAGGACAGCCGTCCCGACCTGACGGTCACAGAATACGATACCATCTTCTACAAGGACAAGCCTTCCGATTACGGCACCATCACCGATGTGAAGTCCGACGGTTCATTGGAGATGGTGCTGATCGATGGCACCAAGCACACCATCGCCGCCGGCTCCTACGTGCGCACCGTCGCCCGCCGCCCGGCCGCCAAGGCGGTCAAGCAGCGCGGCGCCTGGGACATGAAGCATGACGATCCCGACGACCTGATCAAAACCGTCCAGTGGGGCTACAAGGACTACCCGGCCAAGACCAAGGACGAGGCGCTGGCCGCGGCGTCCAAGGAGGCCGCGCTCAACCTGGCGACCAAGGCCATGGACAGATGGCCGAACAACACCGATCTCGCGACCAAGACCGTGCTGCCGCTGCTGCAGGACAAGGGCGACACCAAGGGCATCGAGGAGCTGGCGCGCCGTCTCGTCAAGGTCGATCCGCACTGGACCGAGGGCTACGAGTACGTCGCCAAGGTCATGGAGGCGGATGCGGCACGCAGCGACGAGCTGCTCGCCTGGCTGGGCGACTGGCTCAAGTTCCAGCCCACCGCCTTCCGCCCGAACCAGTACCTGGCGCGCATCCACGAGACCGCCGGCAACCTGCGCCTTGCGGAGGAGGAGTACCGCAAGTGCTATGTGATGCACAAGGACCTCGATTCCGGGCTCGGCTACGCGCGCACCTCGCTGGCGCGCGGCGACGCGGAGAAGGCGCTGGCGTCCGCCACCGAGCTCTTCACCAGCGAGGCCCAGGCCGATGAGGCCAAGGCCATCGCCGGTGCGGCCAAGCTGGCGCTGAACGACGTCGCCGGCGCCCAGGCGCTGCTCGAGGAGGCGCTCAAGGGCAAGCTCGGCGACGAGAGCGCCAAGATGGCGCACTACAACCTCGGCGTGGTGAGCTTCCGCTCCGGCAAGCCCGACGATGCCCGCACCCAGTGGGCGCAGCTCGATCTGCCGGTGGCCAAGCTCGCCCTCGCCATCCTCGACCGCAAGGCATTCACCGAGATCGAGACGCTCAAGACCGACGGGCTCAAGGAGCTGGCCAAGGTGCTCAATGCCTGCGTCGACCTCGAGAACGGCCGATCTGCCGCGGCGGTGGGCCTGGATGCCCGATTGTCCGCACGCCACCTCTACCTCAGCGAGCTGGCCAAGCTGATCCTCAATGGCGGCACCAATGCCGAGGTCATCGTGCGCGACCTCCAGTCCACCCCTGGCCTGGAATCGCAGCGCTGGCAGATCTACGCCCTCCTGCTCGGCCAGAAGTTCAAGGAGGCCGAGTCCTCCCTCGGCCAGCTGCCCGAGGACGATCCCTACTACCTGGCCTACCATGTCTGCGCGTCCCAGGGGCTCGGCCATGCCGACCAGGCCAAGGTGTGGTACCAGAAGGCGGCGAAGACCTCAGGCGGACCGTCCAAGTGGATCTCCGAGGTCGCCCTGGTCTACCAGTCGGGCAACGACACCGTCATCGATGAGAAGTTCAACTGGCCGGTGGGCGACATGCCCAACGATGGCTGGCAATACAGCGCCCCAGGAACCGGCATCCACATCCACTCCGATGGCAGCCAGCTGCTCCTCGACGGCACCCAGAGCGCCAATCCCGAGCCGGTCTCGCGTGCCTGGGTGGTTGAGCAGGAATCGCGCTTCCGCCAGGTGAAGCTCGATATCGATCTCACCGGCCTCGCCAATGCGACCGCCGGGCTGGAAGTGCTCGACAACGACCACAAGAACGGCGTCGCCCTCGCGGTGCGTTCCGACAGCCGCCTGGCCTACCGGGTATCGACCAATGGGGTGTGGGCCGCCTGGCAGCCGCTGGCGCTGCAGATCCAGGGCACCCATGCCACCTTGTGCATCGACTACCAATTCGGTCGCATGCAGGCCTTCATGTCCGATGAGCCGCTGACCAAGTACCCCCTCAGCTCCTTCGGCTCCCCTCCGCCCGAGGTGCTGGCGATCGGCATCTTCGGCACCGCCGATCCCGGGGTGGCCTGGAAGATCGCCGGCACGCACATGCAGATCCTGCTCAAGCCGCAGACCGCACCGGCAGGCACCCGTCGGCTCGGCGATCCCTGATGCACACCAGAGCGGTGCAGGGCCGCTGGTGGCAGCCTCTCTGGTGGTGTCTGCTGGTGGCGGTCTCGACGCTGCCCGGCTTCGGCTCCGACTGGACCTGGGACTACCTGCCGCAGATCGGCTATGAGAACGAGGAGCTCTCGCTCACCTTGCGCCCCGCGGGTGGCGCCGCCGGCTGGGTCGCCACCGATGCCCAGGAGGCGGTGCTGCCGATGGCAACCGATGCGCAAACGCTGAGCGTCTCCATCACCCCGTCGTCCAGCCATCATGACCGCATCGAGCTGAGACATGGCTCGAGCCGCATTGCCATCGACTTCGTGCATCTGGGCGCTGGCAGCAGCCTCGAGATGGGGCCCCAGGGCCACCTGCGCTCGGGCGAGGCGCTGGCGGTGCTCGTGCTGCCCCGCGTCGAGGCCCAGGCGGACCGGCGCTGGGCGATGCTCGGCCTGTTTGAGAAGCCGGAGGTCGAGCCCTGCACCCTGCTGCTCGCTGAACCCCAGGTCGCCTGGGGGGAGCCGGCGCTGCTCGCCCAGATCTGCGCCAGCCAGCGCCTGGCATGCTCCGGGACGGGGGTGCTGGTGCGCTTCCCCGGCGCCGACCGCTTCGCCGGCTGGAAGCATCGCGAATACCGCCAAGCGGTCGCCTGGCTGGTTGCCGACCTGCTGGCGCGTTCCGCCAAGCGCGTGGTGCTGGTCGAACCGCTGGCACCGTCGGCCGAGAACGTGGTCATGCAGCCGTTGCGCGCGCAGATCGGCGATGTCGGCCATTCCTACCACTGCCGGGTGGTGGAGACCCAGGGCCTCGGCCAGGAGGCGTACTGGGACGTAGCCGCCGGGATCATCGGCACGACGCTGAATGCCCGCGGCACCGCCGCGCTCGACGAGCTCATCCGCCCCTTCCTGCGCCAGCCCTGACACGACTCGCGAGAACCGCAATGCAGTGCCTGTGCTACCACATCGATCCGCCGACCCTGGTCGCCGCCCTGACCGAGCGCGAGGTACTGGAGCGCTACCTCAACGACATCGGCGCCGAGCTCCCATCGCTCGCCGACCGCGCCATGGTCATCCACCTGCGTCGCATGAGCACCCTCGCCAGCAGGGTGCAGGCCGATGGGCTGGAGGTCCTGGCGGCGCAGGATTCCGCCGCCGCCGACGCCCTGCTCACCGATCTCTTCGCCGTCGCCACCTACCGCGGCTGGTCGCTGCCCGTAACCCTCCTCGGCGGACGCGACCTGGCAGTCGACAAGCTCCCGCGCGGGCTGCTGGGCGCCGATACCGAGAAGGACGGGGCGCTGCTCTGGCTGATCGATCCCGAGACTCTCGCCCTGGCGCGCACGCGCGAAGCGGATGAGCTCACCGAGCTGGGCAGCCATCCGCCTACGTGACGCCCACGCCCCCCGTCCGCCCTACCAGACGAAGGCGAGCTGGAACAGCAGGGCCCACTTGCGATCACCGTCGAGCTGGCGGGCCACGCCGATGCCCGGATCGAGCTGAGCTTCCCAGAACATCATGTCGAGATGCAGCTCGGCGCCGACGCTGCGATACCAATCGCCATTGCCGTCGATGCGGTCGGTCGAGGCCTTGGCCGCATCGAAGAACAGTTCGAGCACCTCCTGGCGATCGACGAAGGGGGCGCTGCCGAAGCCGTAGAACGCCCGTCTGATGGGGGTGCGCCAGGCGATCGTACCGCCGGAAAGGTAGTCGCCGACCGCCTGGGTGGTCAGGTAGCCGCGCGGCAGCTGATTGATGTTGTAGACTCCGCCGACCGAGAACTGGCCCTGGAGATAGCGGTCCCCGGCGCTCCAGCCGAGCGCACCGCCGACAACCAGCTCCTGCCCGTACTCGGGCCAGACGCTGAAGACGTAGGTGCCCAGGGCGATCAGGCGGTCGCCTCGTAGCTGCCCGCCGTAGCCGCTGTGGCGGTAGTCGAACGCGAAGCTGGTGCCGTTCTCCGGGCTATAGCTGGTGGGGAAGAACATGTCGTCGCCGTAGGCGACGGTCACTTCGCTGTATTCCTCCTGGCCATGGAAGGCGGGGAGATTGATGAGCGTCTGGTTGGCATAGCTCTTGGCCTCGGCGTGCACCGGCTGGTAGTCGGCGATGCCGGCGGTGACATAGGCCTGGTAGCGGCGCACGAACCCTTCCAGCCCGAGCCCGAGGCGCAGTTCGGCGCTGCGGCGGTCCTCGGTGTAGTCGTACTCGCGTCCGGTGATGTCGACCACCTGGTCGTTGAAGTTGCGCTCGGCCTGCCAGGCCAGGGCGGCGATCTCGATCGCCTGGCCGCCGTAGACATAGCCGGCGAAGCCGACCGGCGAACCCTTGAATGGTCCTGCGCCCAGGCCGCTGACCAGTTCGTGGGTGAACAGCGGATCGGCGATGACACCGGAGATGCCATAGCCGCCTTCCGGGACGGCGAGGGTGGTGGGGGTCCAGAAGAGCGGCCGCAGCTCATCCAGGCCATGGTAGTCCGAGGTCTTCACCGCCGCCGGATCGCCCAGGTCGGATGGCAAGGCGGGGGTGAAGCCCGGGCTGACCGGCACCCCGGGATGCGCCGGCCGGTTCGCCGTCGCAGCGTTTTGGACGGGAGGCGGGGCCGAAGCAGGGAGCGGGGCCGGAGCCGGGGCCGCGTCCGGCGTCGGGCCGGTGACAAGGGCTGGTGTGCTGGCGCCGGCGGCAGATCCGGCGGTCAGGATCGCCTGCTCCACCGCTCCTGGCAGGGGGGCTGGCCAGGCCAGGGTGATGGCCGGTACCGCGGCCGGCCAGTGGCTCGGGTCGTTCGGCAAGCGGGCCAGATAGGGGCCGTGGCGGTCATGGTTGACGATGGCGAGTTCCCGGCCATCCGGGCTGGGGACGCAGGCGAGGACGCCGCCGATGACATTGGTCACCGGTATGAGCTCGCCCGGCTTGCTGATATCGATGCGGTAGGCGTTGGCCACGCCGCTGTGGTCGGCGCAGATGAAGACGCTCGCGCCATCGGCGCTCCAGGCCGGGTGCAGGATGCGCCCGGGCACCTGGGCGAGCACCATGCGCGGGATGCCGGTCAGGGGCTGGCCGGCTGCCGGCAGCGGGGCCAGCAGCAGCCGCGACCCCGAGGCATCGGTCTCGACCCAGCTGAGCTGGTCATGCCTGGGCCGGAACGAGGGGCTCCAGGGGATGCCCTGGGTCGGCCAGGTGACAGGTGCGGAGCTGTCCGAGATGGCGAGCAAAAGGCCATCGTCGACCCCGACATTCATCAGCACGAGACGCTGGCGGCTGGCCGGCAGCAGCTGGACGCTGGCGACCTGGTAGTGCAGCCGGTCGATGCCATCGGCGAGCCGGCGGACGTCCGGCTCGAGCATGCGCAGCGGGTCGAGGACCATGCGGTGGCCACGCGGGCTGACCAGGGAGATGCGCGACGAGCGGTAGTAGTAGTCCGCCACCGGGGTCTCGGCGAACACCAGCGTGCCGTCGCTCAGCGAACGCGCGTCGCCCATGGCATAGGCGCCATAGCCGGTCGATGAGGTATTGCCGTCGGCATCCAGCCGGATGTAATGCGGCAGGCCGTAGATGGGCGAGAAGGCGGCGAACAGCTGGCCATCCGGCGTCCAGGCCGGGGCGGAGACCACGCCGTCGCGCTCGGTCAGGCGCTTGGGGGCGGTGATCGGCTGGCTGGCCAGGCGGTTGAGCACCACCTGCTGCTCGGCCTCGAGGGCGGCGCGCGCCTCGGCGAGGAGTTCGGCATGGCTCTTGCCCAGCGGCGCCTCCAGCCCGCCATTGAAGATGAAGGGCCAGCGGTGCTCCTGCGATTCGATCAGCTGCCAGACGGTGGCGCGGTTGCCGTAGAAGCCCTGGAGATAGCGGAGATAGGCGATGCCGTAGAGGTAGACGCGATTGCCATACGGCCAGTTCTGGTAGCTCGCCCGCCACTCGCCCACCGGGGGGATGGCATGCTCCGCGGCATCGAGGCGCCAGACCATGTGGGTCAGGCTGTCGCGCCCGCGGCCGCCCCAGACGCTGCCGGCGGGGGCGTAGACGGTCTCCGCCCATTGGGCGCAGCCCTCATGCCAGAAGTTCGGGCTGAATTCATGCGCCGGGATGCTCAGGTAGGCCACCACATCGCTGAGCAGGTCGTTGGGCAGGATGCGCCCGAAGATCTCCTCCATCGCATGGCGGAAGCGGTTGGGCTCGCGGTCGTTGGAGAGGTGGTGGGTCAGCTCGTGGGTCAAGGTGCGCTCGACCACGCCATTGCCGACGAAGATCCCCGAGGACTGGACCGACGGGGCGAGCTCGATGTCGATCAGCGCAAAGGGAGTGACGAAGGAGTAGCCGTTGTGATCATCGAGGTCGTCGTCGAGCAGCAGATTGAGGGGCTTGGTGATGGTATAGCCGGCGTCCTTGGCCATCGCCACGTAGATCACCTCGGCGCGCGCGACCAGCGGCCGGAGCAGCTCGACCTCATCCGCCGGGACCAGGGCATGGATGTGGGGGGTGTCCATCACCGCCAGGCGCTCGCCCGGCTCGATCAGGGCATCGCTGGCAGCCAGGCGGAGGCAGAGTCCGGGCGCCATCGCCAGCAGCAGGATGCGCTTTCGCATGGCCATTCTTCTAGCGCGACGGTGGCTGCCCGCCAGCGGGCGGTCGTGGCAGCAGGTGGATGTCGGAAGGGGCGGCTGGGCCGAGGAGGATCACACGCTGACACTACTGGCGCAGCGTGGGCAGGCGATGCGGTCGCCGGCATGCAGATGGGCGATGCTCAGCCACATGCCGCAGCTGCTGCAGCGCTTGGCCTGGTGCGGCTCGTCCTTGGCCCGCGCTGGCAATTCGCCCGCCTCGCCGTCGGCCGCCCCGTCGCCATCGTCGTCGTCGTCATCCTGGGTGGAGACCTCGATGGCGGCATCGGCGGAGTTGACATCGCCGTTGTGGAAGGTGAGCCGCGCCTTGCCGGCCTTGACGATGTCCTTCTCGTTGAGCTCGGTCTTGCCGGTGATCTTGCTGCGATTCACCCAGGTGCCGTTGGAGCTGCCGAGATCCTCGAGGAACCATTTCTCGCCGACCTGGATGAAGACGCAGTGCTCACGCGAGATGCTGGCATGCTTGATCGACACGCCGGCATCGGATGACCTGCCGAGAACCATGCGCTCCTTGCTCAGCGCCATGCGCGTGTAACCTTCGCTGCCCTTGATGCGGATGGTGACGAAGGCCATGGGTTCCCCTCATCGAGGAATACCGTCCGCCGCTCAAGGATCAAGCTGGCCGCTGGAAACCGGGCCGGCACCACTGGCGAGTCACCTACCGGTGATCGCCGCAGGATGTAAGGATCAACGCCGTGGAGCAGCTTACCAGCATCGAGGCCCAACGCGGGTGGAGCCATGCCCGCCATGCCGCCGGGCAGAAGGTGGTCTTCGTACCGACCATGGGTGCCCTGCATGCAGGCCATCTGAGCCTGGTGGAGAAGGCCAAGGCGAGCGGCGGGGCCGTGGTCGTGTCGATTTTCGTCAACCCGACTCAATTTGACAACCCCGGCGACCTGGCCACCTACCCGATCACCCTGGAACAGGACCTCGCCCTGCTCGCCGGGGCCGGGGTCGACGCGGTATTCCTCCCCACCGCCCAGGACATGTACCCCAACGGCTTCGCCACCTTCGTCTCCCTGGTCGGTCCTTTGACCGATAAGCTGTGCGCGGTCGCCCGCCCGGGCCATTTCCGCGGGGTGGCCACCGTGGTCACCAAGCTCTTCAACATCGTCCAGCCCGACATCGCCATCTTCGGCGAGAAGGACCTGCAGCAGGTCCTGATCATCAGCCGCATGGTGGGCGATCTCAACCAGCCGGTGGAGATCCAGGTCGGCGCGACCCTGCGCGATGCCGATGGCCTGCCGATGTCCAGCCGCAACCGCCGCCTGTCGGTGGAAGGGCGCGCCAAGGCGGTCAGCCTGCCCCGCGGCCTGGAACTGGCGAACCGCGCCTTCAAGAGCGGCGAGATCAAGAGCCTGAGCCTGACCGAGATCGTCTACAACGAGCTCTTGGTGCACGAGGGGGTCGAGGTGGACTATTGCGATGTGGTCAGCGTCCGCGGCTTCGAGGAGAAGGAGCATGCCGATGACAGCTGCGTGCTCGCCTGCGCGGTGTTCGTCGATGGCGTGCGCCTGATCGATCATGTGCTCCTCGGTGGTCCGGCTATCCTGGTCGCCCTCGATGGGTAGCATGCCTCCACCCCGGCGGGATGCACCGGCGCAGCCGCTCGCAGCGTGCACAGCTCACGGGCCCAGGAACTAGTCCAGTCATGGCGGTCGACGTCTTCAAGGGCATGAACGAGTTCCAGCGCCAGGCCATCGCCCATCTCGATGGGCCGCTCCTGGTGGTCGCTGGCGCTGGCTCGGGCAAGACCCGGGTGATCACCCACCGCATCGCCAACATCATCCAGCATGGCGTGCGTGCCGACCGCATCCTCGCCATCACCTTCACCAACAAGGCNNTGCGCATCCTCAAGCTCGAGCAGGCCAAGGTCGGCTTCGCCCATCCCTTCTCGGTCATGGACGAGGATGACCAGAAGCGCCTGTACAAGCGCATCTACAAGGACCTGCGCCTCGACCCCAAGGTCGCGGATCCGCGCAAGATCATCTGGCGCATCAGCCAGTGGAAGAACCAGATGGAGGACATCGCCCAGGTCGCGCCCAACGACGACCTCGATATCTGGGCCAAGCAGTGCCATGTGCTGTACGCCAGGCTCTGCCAGGAGGAGTGCCTGGTCGATTTCGACGATCTGCTGCTCAAGCCGGTGCGGCTGTTCGAGGGCGACGAGGAGCTGCGGCGCAAGTACATCGACCGCTTCCCCTACCTGCTGATCGACGAGTTCCAGGACACCAACCAGGTCCAGTACCGCCTCATCCGCCTGCTCGCCGAGCACCGCAACATCTGCGCCACCGGCGATCCCGACCAGGCGATCTACGGATGGCGTGGCGCGGACATCGAGAACATCCTCAACTTCGAACGCGACTTCGCTCCCTGCCTGACCGTGCTGCTTGAGCAGAACTACCGTTCGACCAAGACCATCCTGCGCGCAGCGCAGGGCGTGGTGGCGAACAACACCAAGCGCAAGGACAAGACCATCAGGACCGACAACATCGACGGTAAGCCGCTGCAGCTGCTGGCCGTCGACGATGAGATGGATGAAAGCCTGGCGGTCTCGGCGGCGATCGAGCGCTTCCACAAGCAGGGGCGCAAGCTCGCGGAGATGGCGATCTTCTACCGCACCAACGCCCAGAGCCGCGTGCTCGAAGACGGCCTGCGCCGCCGAGGCGTGCCCTACCGCATCGTCGGCGGCACGCGCTTCTACGACCGCCGCGAGGTCAAGGATCTCATCGCCTACCTCAAGCTGCTGGTCAATCCGCGCGACCGCATCAGCCTGGAGCGCATCGCCAACATCCCCAAGCGCGGCATCGGCGAGAGCACCCTCGAGCAGCTCTTCACCATCGCCGAGGAGGAGGCGCTCAGCGCCCATGAGATGCTCGAGCGCGAGGAGCTCCTGGACCGGGTGGCGGTGGGAAGGGCGGCCAAGCCGCTCAAGGATCTGTCGCGCGTCTGGCGCATGCTGCGCAAGCTGCCGCTCGGCAGCCCGGCGGCGTGCGTGCGCGGGGTAATCGAGCTGGCCGGCCTCGAGCAGCACTATTTCGCCAGCGAAGAGGCCGGCGAAGGCGCCGAACGGGTCGCCAACATCCGCGAGGTCATCACCGCTTCCGAGCAATACCACGAGGCCCACCCCGAGGGCGGCCTACCCGGCTTCCTCGAGCTGGTGGCGCTGGTCACCGACGCCGACATGGCGGAGCGCGAGCGGGGCGATGTCGACCAGCTGACGCTGATGACCCTGCATGCAGCCAAGGGCCTGGAGTTCGCAGTGGTGTTCATCACCGGTTGCGAGCAGGGCGTGCTGCCGCTGGAGCGCATGGGGCAGACGGCTGATCTCGAGGAGGAGCGCAGGCTGATGTATGTCGGCATCACCCGCGCGAAGGAGGAGCTCTATCTCAGCCGGGCGCGCTGCCGCATGCAGTACGGCCAGACCTTCCGCAATGAGCCCAGCATCTTCCTCGGCGAGATCCCGGATGACTGCTTCGAATCCCGGGATGCGACCGGCCGCCGGACGCTGCCCGAGGGCGATCATGTGCGTGGCAGCTCGGTGCGCGCGCGTGAGCACAGCGGTGCGGTGCAGGCGCTCGCCGGCAAGGCGGCGCTGGATGCCGCCATGGCCATGGGCATCACCACCGGGCTGGACCTCAAGGCCGCAAGCCGGCGCGAGAAGAAGGTCTACTACGATGCTCCGCAGGTGCTCGAAGACGACCCCTACCGCCCTGGCGATCCCATCACCCATTCGGTCTTCGGCGCCGGAACGGTGCTGGCGATGAAGGGCCCCCGCGATGGACGGACGATCCTGATCGAATTCGACGGCCATGGTGCGAAGGAGCTGCAGATGTCGTTCGCCGCCGGCAAGCTGTCGCGGCGCACCTAGCCGACCGTGCGCGCAGGCTGCCCGGGCAGAGCGCGGGAATTGTACCCGGCCGTCGGCCCGCCATCATGCCCGCCATGATCAAGCGCACGCTCGGGACCACGGACATGGCCATCAGCGCGGTCGGCATCGGCGCCTTCGGCATCGGCGGCTGGATGTGGGGAGAGCAGGACGATGCCGACTCATCGCGCGCCATCGCGGCAGCCCTCGCCGAGGGGGTCAACTGGATCGATAGCGCACCGATCTACGGCTCGGGGCGCGCCGATCAGGTAGTGGCGGCAGCGGTGCGCGACCTGCCTGCCTCACAGCGGCCGCTGATCTTCACCAAGTTCGGCCACCATCTGGTCGATGGCAAGCGCATCAGCCGAGGGCATCGCGGCCAGGTCATCGCCGACTGCGAATACAACCTCAGGGCCTTCGCCGCCGAGCGCCTCGACCTCTTCCAATTGCATTGGCCGACGCCGGATCCCATCAGCGAAACTGCGGCCGCCTGCGGTGAGCTGCTCAAGGCGGGGAAGATCCGCGCCATCGGATTGTGCAACGCTTCGCTGGTCGAGCTCGAGGCTTGGCGAGCCACCGGCGTTCCGGTCCAGTCGGTGCAGAACGCCTACAGCGTGTTCAAGACCGAGGCGGAACGGGAGGTGCTGCCCTGGTGCGCAGAGCATCAGGTCGCCTTCCTGGCCTACTCGCCGCTGCAGCGCGGCATGCTGTTCGGCAGCTGGACGGCGGACAAGCGCTTCCCGCCTGGCGACCACCGCGCCGAGCGCGCGGATTTCCGCGGGGCGCGCCTGCGGCGCTTCCTCGAGGCGGTCGGCGAGATCAAGGCCATCGCCGAGGAGGACGGCCTGAGCTGCGCCGAACTGGCGATCGGCTGCCTGATGTGCTGCGAGGGCATGACCGCCTGCATCGTGGGCGCGCGCAATGCCGATCAGGGGGCCTTCCTCGGCCGGCTGGGCATGGCGGTCACCGCGCGCCAGCTCAGTGCAGTCGATGCGCTATGCGCGCGCCTGCAGCACGATCTCGCCGGCATCGTCGAGACCTGAGGACCGCGCCTAGCGGGTAGGCTGCGGCGAGCCGGTCCTCAGAGGCGGTCGAGCGCCTGGCCGAGATCGGCGACCAGATCGTCTGCGCTCTCCAGGCCGATGCTCAGGCGGATGAGGTTCTCGCGGATGCCCAGCGCCTGGCGCTCCTCCGGCGACTTGTCGTAATAGCTCATCAATGCCGGCTGCTCGATCAGCGATTCGGGTCCGCCGAGGCTCGGCGCAAGGTAGGGGATCTCGCAGGCATCGACCACCCGGCTGGCATCGATCAGCGAACCCTTGATGGTGAAGCTGATCAGGCTGCCGAAGCCGCGCATGACCTTCTTGGCGATGAGGTGCGCGGGGTGGCTGGGCAGGCCGGGGTACCACACCCGATCGACCTTGGGATGGGCCTCGAGGAACTCCGCGATGCGCTGGCCGCTGGCGTTCTGGTGGCGCATGCGCACCGCGAAGGTCTTGAGCCCGCGGATGAGCATGTAGGCGGTGAAGGGCGAGGCGAGGGAGCCGACCATGCCCTGATGCTCGCGGATGGCCTGGATGGTGTCGCTCTTGCCCACCACCACGCCGGCCATCAGGTCATTGTGCCCGCCGAGGTACTTGGTCGCGCTGTGTACCACCAGATCGATGCCGAAGGAGAGCGGCTGCAGGTTGTAGGGGGTGGCGAGGGTGGCATCGATGAGGGTCTTGATGCGCTTGCTGCGGGCGAGTTCTGCGAGGGCCTCGAGATCGATGCAGTTGAGGTAGGGGTTGGTCGGGCTCTCGGTGATGATCAGCCGGGTGTTGGGCCTGAGCGCAGCGGCGATGCCATCCACCGACGGCTCGCAGCTGGTATGCTCGATGCCGAATTTCACCAGGAACTCGCGCACGAACACCCGCGTCTTGCGATAGCTGTCGGCGGTGATGATCAGGTGCATGCCTGGCCTGACCATCGCCATCAGGGTGGTGACGATGGCCGACATGCCGGTGGAGGTCAGCAGCGCGGCGGCACCCCCGTCGAGGGCGGCGAGCTTGGCTTCGGCGACCTCCTGGGTCGGATTGCCATAGCGGCCGTATTCCTCGCCACGCTGGTGCTCGCCGCGGAAGTAGCGGTGCAGCTCGTCGGTATTGGCGAAGGGATAGGCGGTCGACAGGATGATCGGGGTGACCAGTGAATCGTGCGCCTTGTCCCGCGGCTCGCCGGCATGGACGCTCATGGTTTCTATCGATCGGGCCATGGGTGCTCGCTAGACGGAGTGCCGGTTCGGCAGGAGGGGGGCGGCGGGCTGCGGGAGCACGCGGTGCACGGATACAGTCCAGCCGTCGGCGCGCGTGTCAGCGCAGGCATCGGAAGCGCCGGGGCGTGGGCAGGCCCAGCAGCGCCTCATGGCCGGGCCCGGGCGAATTCCGGGAGCTTCTGCACCAGGGCGAAGTCGCGGCCATCCCAGCGGAAGGCATTGGCATCGCTGATCCGCTCCCGCCAGCAGCGGACCACCAGCTGGACCACCTCGGGATAGACCACGTTGCCGTCGGGTGCGGCATGGAGCTTGTCCTCATCGCTGAAGTAGGCGGCGCAGTCGATGTGGCTGTGGTAGAAGGCCAGCCAGCGCTCACCGCCTGCCTCCGCTTCGCGCACCGCGCGGTTGAGCTTGGCCTCGTTGACCATGAAGGCGTCGCGGCTGGTACGCGGATAGGCGGCCGGGTCGAGGGCGTGCAGGCGGTCGGCGATGTTCTCGAGCTGGACGCAGCGGCTGGCGCGGCTGGTCCCTGCCTGGCCGAAGATCAGGCCGCAGCATTCGCCGGGATAATGCGCGAAGGCATGATCCTGGATCAGGGCGATCAGGGCGGGCGGGATTTCGAGCATGGCGGCGAGTGGCCACGGTAGCCCGCAGCGCCCCCTGCGCAACCCGATGCAGGCGAGGAAGGCCCGGGCCGTGCGCCCATGGCGCCGCTGACGCAGGTTGCGCCACGTTCCTGCCCTCCTACCCTGCCCCCCCATGAGCCTCAGCGACGATCTCGCCCACCTGCAGCAGGACGCGCTCGCGCAATTCGCGGCCGCCAGGACCAGCGAAGCGGTCGAGGCGGTCCGCATCGCCTTCCTCGGCCGGAATGGCAGGATCAAGGAGCTGCAGAAGGCCTTCGGCCAAGCCAGCGCCGAGGAGAAGCGCGCCTTGGGCGCGCTCTTCAACCAGTGCCTGGAGAGCGTCAAGCAGGCGCATCAGAACGCCCAGCTGGGGCTGGCCGGCGCCGAGGTCGACGAACCCATCGACCTCACCCTGCCATCGGGTGCCCGCCATCTCGGCAGCGTCCACCCGCTCAGCCAGGTGGCGCGCGAGGTCGAAGAAGTCTTCACCAGCATGGGTTATACGGTCATCGACGGGCCCCATATCGAGCAGGACGAGTACAATTTCGGCCGCTTGAACATCCCCGCCGACCATCCGGCACGCGATGCCCAGGACACCTTCTGGCTCACCAGTCAGGGATGGAGGGATGGCGACCGGCTGCTGCGCACCCATACCTCGGCGGTGCAGAGCCGGACCTACCGCCTGGTGGGCGAGGGGACGCTGACCCCGCCCTTCCGCCGGGTGGTGGTGGGCAAGGTCTTCCGCTACGAGGCGGTCGACGCCACCCACGACAACACCTTCACCCAGGTCGAGGGCTTCGTCGTCGATAAGGAGATCACCGTCGCCCATCTGGTCGGCACCATCCGCACCCTGCTGACCGCCGTGCTCAAGCGGGACGACGTCGAGGTGCGCCTGCGCCCGAGCTTCTTCCCCTTCGTCGAACCCGGCTTCGAGGTCGATGTGCGTTCGACCAGCGCCGAGCCCGGCAGCCGCCTCTCACGCTGGGTCGAGCTGCTTGGCTGCGGCATGATCCACCCACGTGTGCTCGAGCAGGGCGGCGTCGATCCGAGCCGCTGGCAGGGCTTCGCCTTCGGCCTCGGCCTCGAGCGCCTGGCGATGATCCGCCACGACATCACCGACATCCGGCTGTTCAACGGCGCCGACCTGCGCAGCCTCCACCAATTCGGCACCGGCGCCTGAGCGCGACGACGCCCAGCAGGCGGCGGCGCGCAGTCGATGGGAGGCGCGACGAATACCCATGAGCGATCCTGACCTGTCGGCGGATCCGCCCGCGCTCCGCAGCCTGCCACCGATCCGGGTCTTCTATGCCGATCCGCCGGTGCTGTCGCCCGGTCTCGAGGTCCATGGCCTGGGTACGCGCGAACGCATGAGGCCGTGCATCGTCAACCGGCCTTCCGGGACCGGTGACTACCTTTTGATGTGCTTCCATGGCGCGGTGGAGCTGTGGCGCGAGGACCAGCCGGTGCTGCTGTCCGGCAACACCTTGATGATCTGGGATCCGAGCAGCGGACACTACTACGGCAACCGCGAGCGGCCGTGGTGGCACTCATGGATCCACTGTGCCGGCACGGTGGTCAGCGGACTGATCGGCGCCACCGGGCTGCCCTGCAACTCGCCGCTCTCCGGCATCCAGCCCACGCTGCTTGAAGCCGCCATCGAGGGCATCCACCAGGAGATCATCGGCAATGCCCGTCCGGATGAGGTGATCGTCGCCAACCTGCTGCACACCTTCTTCCGCCAGGTCGCACGCATCGTGCAGGCCCCGGGCGGCAACAGCGCGGTTCCCGCAGCCTATCTCGAGATGCGCCGCTGGCTGGAATCGCATTTCACCGAGCGCATCACCCTCGAGGAGCTGGCCCAGCGGGTGGATTGCTCGGTTCCTCATTTCTGCAATGAGTTCAAACGCTATTTCGCGACCTCGGCGATCGAGTTCGTCATCCGCCTGCGGCTGAGCCGGGCGACCATGCTGCTGCGCGATCGCAACCATCGCATCGGCGATATCGCTCGCGCGATCGGCTATGACGACATCCACCACTTCTCCAAGCTCTTCAGCAAGCACCTGGGCTGCTCGCCACGCACCATGCGCAAGCGCCTGTCGGAAGGCGGCTGAGGCGCGGCGCTAGGGCTTGAGCAGCCCCAGCTGGCTCTCGACGTTGCGCGGCAGGGTGAACATCGAGGCCTGCAGGCCCGGATGCCAGCAGCGCAGGCTGCGGTGCCAGGTCTGGAGCTCCACCTTGTCGCTGACCGCCGGGCCGTTCAGGCAGCGTGCCACCGCCCATTGGCCGCCTGGGAAGCTCGGGATGTTCATCAGGTAGACCTGGGTGTGCGGGAAGCGCTCGAGGGTGCGCAGGGTGGCACGGCACTCATCGGCGGAGAAGGTCGGGCATCCCAGGGGCGCGACGAGCAGGCCGCCGGCCTTGAGGCGGCGGAACACCGAGTCGGCGAAGGTCAGCACATGGAAGGCATCGCTGGCGGTGTTGGTCAGCTCGCAGGCATCGACTACGATCACGTCGAACTGGTGCGGACAGTCGCGCAGGTAGCGATGGGCGTCATCGATGACCAGCTCGACCCGTGGATCGTTCAGGCAGCTCGCCGCGGTGGGGAAGAAGGTCCGGCACACCTCGACGACCTCGCGATCGATCTCGACCACCGTCACCCGCTTGACCGCCGGGTAGCGAAGCACCTCGCGCGTCACCCCGCCATCGCCGCCGCCGAGGATGAGCACATGCTCGGCCGACTTGCTCACGCTCAGCGAGGGGTGGACCAGGCATTCAGAATACAGCGCCTCATCGAAGTCGGTCAGGGCGATGGCGCCGCCGAGGGTGAGGACCTTGCCGAAGGCATGGCTGTCGAAGACGGCGATGCGCTGGAACGGCGAGGTGCTGCTGTGGAGGCACTCGCGCAGCTTGAGCTTGAGCCCGGCCTGGTCGCCATAGAGGTCTTCGAGCCAGAGGTTCAGGGATTCATTGGCCATAGCAGGCTCGAGGTTGGAGGTTCGGCGGAGGTGGTCGGGTGCGCACGGCGTGGCGGAGTGGCTTCCCGGTCTAATCGACGACGACGATGGTGGCACGCGGGAAGAAGTTGAAATCGGTGGCGCTGGCGGAGGTGTAGGCGCCCATCATCGGGCTGGTCACCAGCTCGCCGCACTCCAGCTCCGGCAGCATGATGTCATTGTAGATGACATCGATCGAGTCGCAGGTCGGGCCGGCGACCACGCTGAGCTTCTCCGGTCCGCTGGCCTTGCCCTCGAGCTTGCTGAGCGGCATGAACTGGTAGTCGCAATGGTCGTAGAGCTTGCCGGAGTAGCTGCCGTACAGCCCATCATCCAGGTAGTACCACATCCGGCCCTGCCGTTCGGCCTTGCCCATCACTGAGGCCACCAGGGTCATCGCCGGTGCGGCGATGAAGCGTCCCGGTTCGGCGATCAGGCGGACGCCCGGGAACAGCCGCTCGAGTTCGGCGGCGATCGGGTGGCAGTAGTAATGGATCGGCATCACCTGGTCGGTGTAGGGCACGGGATAGCCGCCGCCGATATCGACGGTATCCAGGCGGATGCCGTCGAGGGCGGCGAGGTTGAAGAGCTGACGGCAGAAGGAGATCGCCTCGATGTACTTGAAGTTGTTCAGCAGCTGCGAGCCGGCATGGAAGCTCAGCCCGCGGACCTTGAGCCCCATCCCGACCGCCTTGCGCATCAGTTCGAGGCCGTCCTGCGGCTGCACCCCGAACTTGAGCGAGAGATCGCACTGGGCCTCCTTGTTGCGGAAGCTCAGGCGCATGAGCAGCTCGACCTGATCCTTGTAGGGCAGGAACTTGGGCAGCTCGTAGGGATTGTCGAAGATGAAGGTCCGGCAGCCGTATTCCAGGCAGTAGCGGATATCGCTGTCGCGCTTGATCGGGTGGCTCTGGATGCAGCGCGACGGGTCCACCCCGACCCCGCGGACGATGTCCACCTCGCCATTGGTGGCGAGGTCGAAGTAGCCGCCCTCGTCCTTGATCGCCTGGACCACCGCCGGATGCGGCAGCGGCTTGAGGGCGTAGTGCAATTGCACTCCTGGCAGCGCCTGCTTGAGGGTGCGGTATTGCTGGCGGATGGTCTGCGTCGAGAGCAGCAGCAGCGGGGTGCCATGCTCCGCTGCCAGGGCGCGCATGCGGGAGGGATCGGGCAAGGACGACGTCGACACGGGGTCTGCCTGGGATCAGGGGTGGGGGGAGGTGCGCCTCAGCGGCGCTTGCCGGCATTTGCCTTGACGAAGGCCTTAGTCTTGGCCTTGGCGGCCGATGGGCGAGCCTTGGCTTTGGCTTTGGCGGTGGCCTTGGCTTTGGCGGTGGCCTTGGCTGTGGCAGGGGCCTTCGGCTTGGCTGGGCTGGCAGGGACCTCGCGCAGCTCGAGGCTGCCGCGATTGATATCAATGTCGTCCAGGACGACCGGGCTGGCATCGGTGATCACCGGTACCGAATGCAGGTCGGCGAGGAGGTCCGAGATGAAGGGGAACTCGCCGAGCATGCTGTGATGCGTCTGCGGGGAGTAGGCGTGCAGGCCGCCGATGCCGCGCGCCACCAGGCGGGCGGCGATCTCGGCCGGGCTGATCTCGGCCACGTCGGTGCCATCGCTGCACACGGTGATCGACCACAGCACGGCGTACATGTGGATGTAGAGGTAGAAGGTCCGGCGGTAGATGAACACCTCGGCGAGCGTGCGGTGGCACTGCTTGAAGGTGTTGGGTCGCGAGATCGGGCTCTCCGTGTGCATGACGAACAGGCTCTTCGAATCCTTGAAGGTGGCCTTCACATGCTGGAAGAACTCCTTGGTGTAGAGCATCACCGACGGGCCGAAGGGGTCGGTCATGTCCATGATCACGGCATCGAAGCGCTCCTTGGTGCCTTCGACGAATTTGCGTCCATCGCCGACCTCCAGGCGGTAGCGCTTGTCGGCGAAGGCCCCGGCGTTGATTTCGGGCATCAGCTTGTCGCAGAAGTCCACCACGCCGCCATCCAGCTCGGCCATCACCGCCTTCTGCACGGGATGCTTGAGCACTTCGCGCAGGATGCCGCCGTCGCCGGCGCCGATGATCAGCACATCGCGGGGGTCCGGATGGCTGGCCAGGGCCGGGTGCACCATCGGCTCGTGGTAGAGGAACTCATTGCGCGAGGTCACCTGGGTGACGCCATCGAGCAGCAGGACATTGCCGAATTCCTCGCTCTCGATGATCTCCAAGTTCTGCCACTTGGTCTTGCCCCGATGGAGGGTCTTGCCGGCCTTGTAGAAGTAGCCGAAGGTGGGATTGAGGCGTTCGACGAGATAGCGGGACATGGCATTTCCTGGTGAACGTGGTGTGCGCAGGTTGTAGGGGGATGCACATGCCCCGCAATCCGAAGATTGGGCCAAGTGCGCATGAAGGATGGCGGTAGCGCGCCCCGCGTTGGCGGGCAGAGGGGAATCACCCCCGCTGTCCCAGGCCCTCGGCGGGTGACTGGCGCTGGTGGGGATGGTGCAGTAGCATCCTGCATGCTCCACACCACCGCCTCGTCGCTCATCCAGCCCGCCGAGCTGGCGCGCCTGCACAGCCTTGAGGTGGCTGCCCGCATCGTGGTCGAGGGGCTCCAGACCGGTGCGCATCGCAGCCCCCATAAGGGCCATTCGGTGGACTTCGCCGACCATCGGCCCTATGTCGCCGGCGACGATCTGCGCCACCTCGACTGGAAGGTCCTCGGGCGCAGCGACCGCCTGGTGCTCAAGCGCTACGAAGCCGAGACCGACCTGGGGTGCACCCTGTGCGTCGACGGATCGGCGTCGATGGGCTACCGTGGCGAGCGTGCGGCGCTGTCGAAGTTCCGCTATGCCGCGGCCTTGGCCGCCTCGATGGCCTACCTGGTCCTGCAGCAGCAGGATCGCGCCGGCCTGGTGCTCTTCACCGACCGCAACGTGCTCGAGCACAAACCCTCACGCAGCGGCCAGCTCGAGCGCCTCTGCCGTTCCCTCGAGCTGCATGTGCCGGCCGCCGGCACGGATGCGGCCAAGGGCCTCGAGCACTTGGTCGCACCCGCCTACCACAAGGGCCTGGTCATCCTGTTCTCTGACTTCCTAGCCGACCCCGCGCTGATTGAGGAGACCCTCGACCGGCTTGGACACCGCGGCCATGACATCGCCCTGGTGTGGGTGCTGGATGCCGATGAGACCGACCTGGGAGTGGCCACCGTCAGCCGCTTCGAGGGCATGGAGGGGGAGGGGGTGCTGACCGCCGAGCCCCGCGCCCTGCGCGTCGCCTATCTTGCCGAGGTCGCCCGCCATCGCCTGTCGATGCAGAAGCTCTGCCGCTCGCGCAAGCTCGGCTTCGTCGAATGCTGCACCAACGAGGCGCCGTCCCTGCCTCTCAACCGCCTGCTGGTGTCGCTGCACGCGGAGCGCCGATGAGGGCCGCGCTCCTCTGGACGGCCAGCGCGGGCCGTCAGCCCAAGGACCTCATATGAACGACATCAACCCCGACATCTTCGCAGTCATCATGGCGGGAGGATCGGGAACCCGCTTCTGGCCGATGAGCCGGGCCGCCCTGCCCAAGCAGCTGGTGCAGATCGTCGGCGAGAGCACCATGATCCAGGCCACCGTGGCGCGACTGCAGCCGCTCATACCGGCGCACCGGGTGCTGGTCATCACCACCGCTGCGCTGGCCGAGGAGACCCGCCGCCAGCTGCCGATGCTCAAGCGCGAGCACATCATCGCCGAGCCGGTCGGACGCGATACCGCGGCCTGCGTGTGCCTGGCGGCGCTGGTGGTCGAGAAGCTCTCGCCCGGTGCGACCATGATCCTGCTGCCGGCGGACCAGGTGATCCGACCTGCCGACCAGTTCCAGCGCGCCCTCAGCGCCGGCGTCGAGGTGGCGCGCAACGGCAACCTGGTGACCTTTGGCATCCTGCCGCGGCACGCCGCCACCGGCTACGGCTACATCAAGCTCGCTGCCCGGCTGCCCGATGTCGGCGGCGTGGTGGTGAACAAGGTGCTGCGCTTCGTCGAGAAGCCCGACGAGGCGACGGCCAAGAAGTACCTCTCGGAAGGCGGCTACCGCTGGAATGCCGGCATCTTCACCTGGCGCAGCGATGTGGTGATCGCAGAGCTCGAGACCCACTGCACCTGGCTGACCGAGGCGCTCGCCCCGGTGGGCGCGGCCTTCGGCAGACCGGAATTCGACCAGGTGCTCAACCAGGTCTACCAGCCGCTCAAGAAGATCAGCATCGACTACGCGCTGATGGAGAAGGCGGCGAACATCTGCGCCATCACCGCAGATTTCGAATGGGATGACGTCGGCAGCTGGGATTCGCTCTACGATCACCTGCCGGCCGATGCACAGGGCGTGATCTCCCGCGGCGAGGTGCTCAGCCTCGACTGCAAGGACAGCCTGCTGATGGCCGCCAGCGGACAGCTGCTGGTGGGTGTCGGATTGCACCGCCTGAGCGTGGTGGTGACCAAGGATGCGATTCTGATCATCCCCAAAGGCCGCAGCCAGCAGGTCAAGCAGGTGGTGGACGCGCTGAAGGCCAAGGGGCGCAACGACCTGCTCTGAGCCCCGGAGGTAGGCGCTTCGCGGGCCAGCATCCCGGCCGCCTGGACGACTAGGCCGGTGCTGCGGCTGCCGTTCCCGGGGCGAGACCGAGCGCCTGGCGCATGATCGAGAACTTGAGCTCGATCTCCTCGACCTCGTCCGCCGCCTGCGAGGTCTCGATGATGCCGGCACCGGCGAACAGCCGCGCCTGCGCATCGCGGAGTATCGCCCCGCGCAGCGGGACGATCACCCGGCAGCGCTCCGGCGTCAGCCAGCCGAGTGCACCGGCATACAATCCGCGATGGAGATGCTCGTGGCGGGCGATGTAGTTGGTCGCGGTTGCGGTCGGCAGGCCGCACACCGCCGGAGTCGGGTGGAGGGCCGCCAGCAGCTCGAGGTAGTCGGCCTGCCTGAGTTCGGCCGCCAGCAGGGTCTCAAGATGGAGGAGGCTGCCGAGATGGCGCACGTGCGGCGCCGGGGGGACGGCGAAGGGCGCGCAGCGCGGGCGCAGCACGCTGACCAGGTGCTCGACCACCACGCCATGCTCCTTGCGCTCCTTGGTGCAGGAGAGCAGCTCGTCGCCCGGCAGGCCATCGCCGGGCGAGGACAGGTCGTTGCGGCTGGTGCCGGCCAGGGCCATGCTCGAGACCATCAGGCCATCGGCGGCGAACAGCAGCTCGGGGCTGGTGCCGACGAACAGGCCGCCGTCGTCGAGATCGTGGGCGTAGACCGTGCTCGCGTCGCTCCCCAGGCGGCGCAGGCGGGCGAGCACCTGGGTGGGTGTTGTCCCCGGCGGCACGCGCTCATCGCAGGCACGTGCCAGGACGACCTTGCGCATGGCGCCATCATGGATGAGCGACACCGCGTCCTCGACCATGGCGGCGTAGCCGTCGCCCAGGGGCCGCCACGGTACGGGAGCGCTCTGAGGGGTGGCGCGTAGGCCCGGTTCGGCGAGCAGGCGATCGGCCAGGGTGTCCGGCGCCGCATCATCCGCACCCACCTGCAGTGCGACCACCGTCCAGCCCGATCCATCACCCTGTTTCCACAGCAGGCGACGCGGCAGCCACAGCCGCGCGCCGGGCAGCCGCTCCCCCCAGTGCCCAGGACCCGGGGCGTGGTCCTCGAAGCTGAAGGCGGTCAGCACGCATGGCAGCGCCGGCGGCCGCGGGGCGGATGCGCCTTGCCCGCCCGGCACGATGGCGATGACGCAGCGCGACTCCAGGCGCGCCAGCTCCTGGGCCATGTGGGTGCCCCGGCCCGGGCCGTCGCACACCTCCGCCACCGCCTCGCCCGTGCCGATCAACCAGTCCGAGCCGTGCCACAGCAGCGTCCGGCCGCCTCCGAGCGCGTGTGCGAATGCGCTCAGGGGGTCGTCAGGCAGCTGCGTCGACCATGCCACCACCGCCCAGGCGCGGCCATCGCGCTGGAGCCGGGCGAGGGCGAGGGCATCGGCGCAGGCGGAGCGGGCGATGGCAAGCAGGGTCATGTCCGCGGCGTCTCCCGGGCGTGGCTGGAAGCCCTTCAGAGGAGGGGATTGTCGCCGCTTGGTGGCGGGCGCAATGCCTAGCGCGCCACGGCGAAATGCCGCTGCTCGCGGATCAGGGTGACCTTGACCTCGCCGGGATACGCGACCTCGTCCTCGATGCGGCGGGCGATGTCGCGCGCCAGCTTGGGCAGCTCGGCATCCGGGATCTCCCGCCCCGAGACCATCACCCGCAATTCGCGTCCCGCCTGGATGGCATAGGCCTTCTGCACCCCGCGGAAGCTGCAGGCGATATCCTCGATCTGCTCGAGTCGCTTGATGTAGCCCTCGATATTCTTGCTGCGCGCCCCGGGGCGCGCAGCGGAGATGGCATCGGCGGCGGCGGCCAGCACGGTATAGGCCGAGAGCACGGCATGGCCCTCATGATGGGCTAGGGCGGCGTTGGCGACGATCTCGCTCTCGCCATAGCGCTTGAGCGCCTCGTAGCCGAGCTCGGGATGGCTGCCCTCCTGTTCATGGTCGATGGCCTTGCCGATGTCGTGCAGCAGGCCGCAGCGGCGGCCGAGCTTGGGGTCGAGCCCGAGATCGCTGGCCATGTGGGCGCAGAGGAAGGCGACCTCCTGGGTGTGTTTGAGCACGTTTTGCCCGTAGCTGGTCCGCCAGTGCAGCTTGCCGAGCAATTTGAGCAGCTGGGGGTGCAGACCCGAGACCTCGCAGGCGAAGGCGGCATCCTCGCCGAGCTTGACCACCTCGCGGTCCATGTCCTGCTGCACCTTGAGCATCACCTCCTCGATCCGGCCCGGATGGATGCGTCCATCTTCCAGCAGGATCACCAGGGTGCGGCGCGCCATCTCGCGCCGCAGTCCGGAGAAGCAGCTGATGGTGATAGAGCCGGGGGTCTCGTCGATCAGCAGGTCGACACCGGTGGCCTGCTCGAAGCTCTTGATGTTGCGCCCCTCCTTGCCGATGATCCGCCCCTTGAGCTCCTCGTCGGCGAGCGGCACGCGCGATACCGTGCTCTCGGCGGTGTGCTCGGCGGCATAGCGCTGGATGGCGCGCGAGACGATCTCGACACCCATCTCCTTGGCACGCGTGGTGGTCTCCTTCTCATGGCGGGCGATGCGCACGGCCTGCTCGGCGCTCAAGCTGGCGTCGAGCTTGGCGAAGAGCTCCTCGCGGGCGGCCTCGGGGCTCAGCGCGGCGATCGTGG
Organism: Planctomycetota bacterium; assembly: GCA_003136555.1. Classification (GTDB taxonomy): domain Bacteria; phylum Planctomycetota; class UBA11346; order UBA11346; family UBA11346; genus BOG-1363. The sequence goes on from PLEW01000232.1 coordinate 26,911, forward strand.
TCAGGCGCTCGTCGATGGAGCCCTCGCGCTGGTCGAGGGCGAGGGCGCGTGCGGCCAGCTGCTGTTCGCGCTGGGCGAAGGACTCCTCGCGTTCGCGTAGACGTGCTTCGCGTCGGTCGGCGGCCTCGATGGCGCGTTCCTGGGCGAGCTCGCGTTCGGCCAGCTTCGCCTCCCGGCGCACCAGGCGGGCTTCGGCCTCCTCGACGCGCGTCCGCTCCTGCTCGGCCTGCCGCCGGTCGCTCAAGGCGCGCTCACGATCCGCCGCAAGCGAGGCCTCGAGCGCCTTGCGGCTGTCCCGCAGCGCGTCATGGGAACTGGCCTCGAGCCGGGCGATCGCCGCCGTCTGCTCCGCCACCAGGCGCTCCTGCACGGTCCGTACGGCGTCAGCGACGCGCCCTGCCTCGGCGAGGCTGGCCTGCTGCTGGCGCCGCCTGGAGGCGGAGAGCAGCAGGAAGCCGGTGACCGCGGCGCTGAGGGCGATGGCGGCACAGACGATCGCCAACACTAACAAAGGGTTCATGGGAGCCTCGTGTCGAACGAGGACCACTCGGAACTGCGATGATCTCTACGAAGCAGGTCGGGGCGGGAGGGGTGTCCGGTTGACGTGATCTAAGATGATAGAGTAGAGTTGGTTGTAATTCGCAGTGATTCAGCCGGCACAGCCGGCAACCGAATAATCCGTAGGTGAACTGTTGCGCAGCAAGCCGATAGGAATCGGGGCGGGAAATGCTTTCTTAGCAATACGAACTCAGCCGCCGCAGTCAATTGTTAGCGGGTCGTTGCAAACAGCGGGCCGTGGCGGTGGCATCGGCTCGGCCTCACCCATACTGCCCAGCCATGGAGCGCACCGGCGATCACCGGACCCGTCAGCTGGCCGCGACCTTGAGCCTGGTCGCCGGGCTGGTGATGCTGGGCCTGAAGATGGGCGCCTACCTGCTGACCGGCTCCACCATCATCCTCTCCGATGCCCTTGAGTCGGTGGTGCACGTGGCTGCGGTGGTCTTCATGTTCGTCTCCTTCCGCTTCGCCTCCGCCCCCCCGGATGCGGACCATCCCTATGGCCATGGCAAGGCGGAGTACCTCTCGATCGGCTTCGAGGGGGGGACCATCGCCCTGGCGGCCCTGGCCATCCTGTGGGAGGCGATCCGCTCGCTGGTCGAGGCGCATGTTCCGGTGCGCATCGATCTCGGCATCATCCTGGTGGTGGTCGCCTCGTTGATCAACCTCGCCCTGGGCATCTATCTGGTGTCGGTCGGCCGCCGGACAAGGTCCGCCATCCTGATCGCCGACGGCCAGCATGTGCTGACCGACGTGTGGACCAGCCTGGGGGTGGTCGCCGGCGTGCTGCTGATGCTGCTGATGCCCGCGGGCGCAGCGCGAACCTGGACCGACAGCCTGGTGGCCATCGCCATCGCGCTGTTCATCTTCGTCCTTGGTGCGCGGCTGATCCGCCAGGCATTGCGCGGGCTGCTCGACGAGGTGGATCCGGCGGCGCTCGAGCGGGTGGTGGCGGCGATCAACGAGATCCGGGATCCGGCATGGCGCGATGTGCACAACCTGCGCCTGCGCACCAGCGGCGATTTCACCTTCGTCGACTTCCACCTCGTGGTGCCATCGCTGTGGAGCGTGGCGGCGGCGCACGGCGCCGCAGAGCACCTCGAGAAGCACATCCTCGACCGCCTCCAGGCCAAGGGCGCGGTGATGATCCACCTCGACCATCCGCATGCCGACCCCACGGTCGGCCTCGATCCGCCGCCGGCCCCCGAGGAGGTGGCGCCCTTCACCGTCGCGCAGGCCAGCCGCCTGAAGCTCGACGAGTGGGAGGAGACCCGGGCGGCCTCGCTCTAGAGCCGGTCGGCCAGCTCGAGCAGTTCCTTGACCTCCTTCATGAACTGCGCCCCGGCGGCGCCGTCGATGTAGCGGTGGTCGGCTGAGAGCGTGAGGCTGATCAGCTTGGCGGCGAAGAAGCCGCCATTGCGCACCGCCACTTCATCGCGGATGCGGCCGATGGCGATGATGCCGCTCTGGCCGGGTGGGACGATGGCGACGAAGCGGTCGACCGGGAAGGCTCCGAGGTTGGAGAGGGTGAACACCCCCCCGGCATAGTCGGCAGGTGCGAGCTTGCCGGTGCGTGCCTTGTCGACCAGCTGCAGCGACTCGCTGGCGATCTCGTCCACTGTCTTGGCATCGCAATCCCAGATCACCGGCACCACCAGTCCGCCAGGGATGGCGACGGCGAAGCCGAGGTTGACCCGGTCGCCGTAGGAGATCCCGGTGTCGCTCCAGGTTGCGGCGAAGAGCGGATGGCGGCGGAGCGCCAGGGCCACGGCCTTGGCGATGAGATCACCATAGCTGATCTTGACCCCCGCGGCCTTGTCGCGCTCGCGCCGTGCAATCAGCGCGCTGGCATCGGCGGTCACTTCGAGCTGGAAGGCGGGGATGGTCGAGGAGGAGAGCGCCATGTTGCTGGCGATCGCACGGCGCATCGGGCTGTGCCGCTCGACTTTGGCCACCAATGGCGGTGCGGCTTCGAGCACCGACGGTGCCGCGGGTGCGGCGGGTGCCGCGGTGAGGGCGAAGCGCGCGAGGTCTTCCAGCATGATGCGGCCGCTGGGCCCCGAACCGGCCAGACCGCGCAGGTCCAATCCGCGCTTGAGCGCCGCGCTGCGCGCAACCGGGGAGATCGGGCCGACCGCATCGAGGTAGGACTGGACATCGCTCTCGACGATCCGGCCCTGCTCGCCGGTGCCAGCCAGGATCGCGACCGGAACTTCGTGCACGGCGGCCAGCCGCCGGGC
>PLEW01000110.1:0-23943 GCA_003136555.1 Planctomycetota bacterium
GCGATCGCCGCGCCCAGCTGCTGCCAGCCCTCCTGCAGCACCGATACGAGTCGCTCCACCTGGTCCGGTGCCGCAGGAGCCCCATCCGCCGGCTGGGCTTCGCTGATCGCCGGGCGCTCCCTGATCGCCGCGGCGATGGTGGCCAGCCCCTGCAGCATGGTCTGCTGCGCTGCCGCGGCCGCATCGCCGGATGCCGGTGCCCGCGCTGCGATCGCCGCGCCCAGCTGCTGCCAGCCCTCCTGCAGCACCTGGACGAGACGCTCCTGCTGGCCGGATGCCTGCGTGGTGAAACGTTCCAGTGCCTGCGCCGTCTGCTCGGACGACGGTGCCGCCGCCTGCTCGGCAGTCGCGGGGAGAATCGCCGGGGCCTGCGAGGCCGCAGTGCCGAGCGCCGATGTCGGCACCGCGGCGGCCGGCTGCTGGATGATCGCAGCGCTGAGGTGCTCCAGCCCCCCCGAGAGCGTGCTGAGCAGGCGCTCCTGCTGTGCCGCCGCCTGCTCAGCAACGCGCTCCAGCACGCTTGAGGTGCGCTCAGCTGAGGCTTGCGCAGCGGCGGCAAGGGCGCCACGGGCCTCGGCCAGGAGATCGTGGGCGCCCTTGAGCTCGGCGCGCAGCGCCGTGATCTCGGCCTGGGCGTCCCGCTGCACCTGCTCCAACGCCTCCTGGGCGGCCTGCAGGCGGGTGGCGACGCCGGTTTCGAGTGCCTGGAGACGGGCGTCAAGGCGCGGATCGGGGAGCGCCTGCTGCTCGGCCAGCAGGCGGGCGAGCAGCCCTTGGCTGAGCACCGCACGCACCTCCTCCCCGAGACGATCCCTGGTGATGCGATCGGTGCGCGTCTTGGCGGTGCCGCCAGATGCCGCCCCCTCGGCGAGGCGCTTGGCGGCGGCCAGCACCTCGTCGCACAGGGCGGCGATGCCGCTGATCTTCCCCTCGCTCAGGCAGGTGCGCGCGAAGGCCAGCTGGCTGCGCAGGGCGGCGGTGTCGATGCCGACATCGTGGAGCGCCACCAGGCGCTTCTCCGCCGTGTCGATGCGGTCCTCCGCCAACCGTGCCTCCGCCTCGCTCATGCGCTCCTTCCCACGCCGCAGGGCCCGGCAGCATGCAGGTCTAGTATCGGCTCATGGCCGGCAGACTTGAACGGCCTCCCTGCTCAGGCGGCCAGGAGCTGGAGCCGCCGGGCCAGTTCGGCGAGGAGCGCCTGGCGATCGACATAACGCGTGTGGCCATGCCGATCGACGAGTGCCTGGAGGCTGCCGCACAGGCTGTTGGCGACCACCAGCTCGGCTCCCACGCGCCGGCGCAGGGCCTCGGCCGAGGCGATCACGGTCTCCTGATCCTCGAACTTGAAGCCGACGATCGGGCCGGCCAGGCCCCAGCCGCGCAGCTGGTCGATGATCTTGCTCGCCGGGCGCAGATGGATGACCAGCTCATCCCCCCCGGATGGGATCTTGGCCCCGGGATCGACGCGGGTGGCGCGGCCACCCTGATGGAGGTCCACCTCGGCGAGTTGGTAATCGTTGACCGCCGCCGACATCACCACCACCCCCTCCGGATGGCCGGCGATCCAGCGGCGCAGCCCGGCCTCCAGCCCGGCGCGATCGCTGTAGCGCTCTGCACCCGCATCCTGCCAGGCATCGGCGCTCAGCAGCAGTTCGGCGGAGCATCCCGCCTGCCGCACGGCGTTGGCGAGAGCGACCGCGGTCGCGCCGCTGGCCGCGACCGAGAGGAAGCGCACCCGGTCGACCATGACCCGGGGTGCACCGCCGACGAGCAGGATGTGACGCATGCCGGAGTGTCGCCGCTGGACTGCCAGGGCAATCCTCGACCACCCGCCGCCGGCTGCGCGAGCCTGCTGGCGGCGCACCGGTCTTGCACCTGGGCCTCGCCCAGCAAGGTGGCACACCAGGGCCGGTGAGCCGGCTGCTGCCGCGACGGGGCACTCTGCCAGCGGCCCTTGGGAGGGGTGATGAGCACGATCTGCGTCTTCTGCGGTGCCAGTCCCGGGATCCGCCCCTCTTACCAGGCGGCGGCACGCGCCCTCGGGACGCGCATCGCCCTCGCCGGCCACCGCCTGGTCTACGGCGGTGCCGCCATCGGCCTGATGGGCGAGCTCGCCGATGCCGCCCTGGCCGGCGGTGGCGAGGTCATCGGCGTGGTGCCCGCGCATATCGACCGGCTCGGCATCACCCACACCCGCCTGCACCGGCTGCACCGGGTCGGCACCATGCACGAGCGCAAGGCCCTCATGGCCGAGCTCGCCGAGGTGGTGGTGACCCTGCCCGGAGGCGTCGGGACGCTCGATGAGATCAGCGAGATGCTGTGCTGGTCGCAGCTGGGCATCCAGCGCAAGGCGCTCTGGCTGGTCGACATCGAGAAGTACTACCAGCCGCTCCTGGCCTTCCTCGGCCATGCGGTACGCGAAGGATTCCTGAGCAGCGACCATGCCGGGCACGTGCGCGTGGTCGGCGACATCGAGGCGATCGAGCTCCCGCCAGCGGCCGCCCCGCCTAGGAGACCCGCACCGCCGCAGCCTGGGCGAGCAGACACAGCTCAGCCGCCTTGAAGATATGTCCCTGGGTCATCGCCGTCTCGCTGCGGTCCAGGCAATCGCGGATCACCTGGCCGAAGAAGGGGTAGCCCACCCGGCCGCTGAGTTCGAGGTGCTGCTCTCCGTGCCGATCGACCAGGAAGAGATGGTCGCTGGTGCGTTCGGCCGCCACGTTGAGGTACTTGCGCAACTCGATGTAGCCCTCAGTGCCCAGCAGCACCGTCCGCCCATCGCCCCACGAGGCCAGGCCCGCCGGGTTCAGCCAATCGACTCGGTGGTAGCTGGTCGCGCCGTTGTCGCCGATCAGGGTGACGTCGCCGAAATCCTCGAGCTCCGGGTATTCCGGATTGCGGTAATTGGCGATCTTGGCCGCTTGGATGCGGGCATCCCTGGCGCCGGTGAAAAAGAGGAACTGCTCGATCTGGTGGCTGCCGATGTCGCACAGGATGCCGCCGTACTTGGCCTTCTCGAAGAACCAGGCGGGCCGGGCCGGGGCATTGAGCCGGTGCGGACCCAGCCCGATGACCTGCACCACCCTGCCGATGGCGCCCTGCTCGACCAGCCGGCCGGCATGCACCGCGCATTCGACATGGATGCGTTCGCTGAAATACACCAGGTATTTCCGCCCGGTGGCGGCGGTGACGCGCCGGGCCTCCTCCAGCTGCGCCAAGGTGGTGAAGGGCGTCTTGTCGGTGAAGTAGTCCTTGCCATGCGCCATCACCTGGCATCCCAGCCCGCCGCGCTCGCATGGGATCGCCGCGGCCGCGACCAGGGCGATGGCCGGATCCTCGAGGATCTCCGCCGCACTGGCGACCGCATGCACCTGCGGGAAGGCTTTGACAAAGGCCGCGACCTTGGCCGGATCGGGATCGAAGACCGACACCAACTCGCCGCCCGCCTCGATCAGGCCCTTGCATTGGCCATGGATGTGGCCGTGGTCGAGATGCATGGCGGCGAAGCGGAATTCCCCGGGCCGTACCACCGGGCTTGGCCTACCTGACGGTGCGTAGGTCATGCCATCGGACGAATCGGCCATGCGGTACCCCTGATGCGATGCTGCCACCAGAGCTGCGGTCGGCAAGTCGCGCCCTGGGGCGCGGACTGCCAGCGACCCTAGCTCCCGGCGCTGAATCCGGAATGGCCGCTGAGATCCTGGAGCGCCCGGGTGATGCTCAGCCGTTCGCCGTGGAGTCGACCCAGCGCGGCGATATCGCCATCCTTCTCGCTCTCGGTGATCTCGCGTCCGAGTCGATGGAGGAGCTCCTTCAGGCGCGTCCGCCGCAATTCGAACACCGCATCGCTGAGGTCGCCCTGCGGATCGCTGACCGCCGGTATCCGGTCGGTGAGATCGCTGCTGGCCCAGCGGTAGGCGGCTTGATGCAGTTGCGCATGGGTCTGCATCAGCTCGAGCGTCGCGAGGGAATGGATGTCCGCGCCCGCGACCAGCAGCAGGTGGCTGGCGAGCTCCGACCAGGGCGCGGGGAAATGGCTGGGTTCCAGGGCGAGGTGGTCGCTGGCGACGGTGCGCAGGTGGGGACAGCGCATCAGCACGTGCAGCGCGAGATCCTGCGCCGGGCTGAGCGGCTCCAGCTCGGCTGGCTGGGGTGGCCCTCCCGCGCCCGCCGCCGGGGCGGGGACCGGGACCTTGACCTCGGCACTGGCGAGGCGTCGCTCGAGGCGGGTGCGTTCGATGCCGAAGTAGTCCGCGACATCGCGCAGGTGCAAGGACCGCAGTTCGGCGTCGGGCATCGCCCGCACCGCCTCGAGCACCTGGTCGGTGACCGCCAGCCGGGCCCGGCTGTCCAGCTCATAGGGCCGCGGGGCGAGGGCACGCAGCAGATGGTCGATGTCCGGCCGTCCGGCGGCGAGCACCGCCTCGAGGCGGGCGCGGCCCTGCTCGCGGTCGGCATGCTCGCCCAACAGCTCGGCGGGATCAAGCTCGTCGGGCAGCACCGCGACGCGCACCGGCACGCCCACCGCCAGGCAGGTGCGCACGGCCTTGATGCTGTTGGCCTGGCCGGCGCGGTCGCCGTCCAGGAGGATGATCAGGCGGCCCTGGTTGCCGACCAGGTTGCCCAGCTGCCGGGCATGGTCGGCGGTCAGCGCGGTGCCCAGCACCGCAACGCACTCGCTGAAGCCGGCATCATCGGCGGCCATCACATCGGTCGGCCCCTCCATGACGATCAGCCGGTTCTTGTCCCGGCTGGCCAGGCGCGCGCGGTGGAGGTTGAACACCGCATGGCCCTTGTGGTAGAGCGGCGTATCGGTGTTGTTGATGTACTTGCCGACCCCACGCCCCTCCTCCTTGGCCTTGCGCTCGGCCTGGGGCAGCAGGCGGCCGGAGAAGGCGATGGGATTGCCGAAGCGGTCGCAGATCGGGAACATCACCCGCTCCCAGAAGCGGTCGGCGTGATGGCCATGGCGCTCGACCGCGAGATCGGTCTTGAGCAGCGCCTCGATGCTCACGCCCTTGCGCCGCGCCTCATCCACCAGCATGCCGCTGCCGGGCGACCAGCCGAGGCGGAAACGCCTGCACACCTCCTGCGACATGCCGCGGCTGGCAAGGTAATCGCGCGCCGCCGCCCCGTCCGGCATTTCCCACAGCGTGTGCTCGTAATAGCGGGTGGCGAATTCGACCGCCGCCAGGAACTCGTCGCGTTCTCCGCGGGCATATTGGCCCTTGCCCTGGTTCTGGAAGGTGAGCACCACCCCGGCGCGCTTGGCGAGCAGCTCGAGCGCATCGGCGAAGTCGACGCGCTCCTTCTCGCGCAGCAGCGAAATCGCATCGCCATGGGCACCGCAGCCGTAGCAGTGGTAGGTCTGCTGATCGGTGTAGACGTACATGCTCGGGGTGCGCTCCTGGTGGAAGGCGCAGCAGCCGGTGAAGTTCGCCCCGCTCTTGCGCAGGGGCGTGTATTCGCCCATCAGCTGCACGAGATCGATGCGGCTCTTGATGAGTCGGACCTGATCATCACCCACGAATCCGGCCATGCGTCCACTCTAGCAGTGCCGTGCTCGGCACCAACCGGCACCCGGGGACGCCGCTACGGGCGCTGGCGGGCGGGACGCTGCTCGCCGTCCACCACGCCCTGGCGGGGGCAGAAGGCGGCCAGCGGGCAGCGCGCGCAGCGCGGCTTGATCCGCCGGCAGCAGTCGCGCCCGAGGCGGATGATTTGATGGCACAGGCGCACCCATTGCTGCGGCGGGAAGCGGGCGGCGAGCGCCGCCTCGGCCTGGGCGGGATGCTCGGCAGGCGACCAGCCGAGGCGGTGCGCGACACGCTGCACGTGGACATCGGCGGCGATGGCGGGGATGCCGAAGGCGTTGCCCAGCACCACCGCAGCGGTTTTGCGTCCGACTCCTGGCAGATTGCCGAGCTGCCCGAGGCCGTCCGGGACGCGACCGCCGTGCAGCCGCACCACCGCACGTGCCGCCTCGACGATGGCACGCGCCTTCTGGCGGAATAGCGGGACATGGCGCACCGCCCGTTCGAGATCGCGGTGATCGAGCGCGGCGAATGCAGCCGGGCCGACATAGTGCTCGTTGAGCACCGCCATCACGCGATTGACCTGGAAGTCGGTACTGCGTGCCGAGAGGATGGCCGCGACCAGCAGCTCCCAGGGATCGCGGGCGAGCAGTTCGCAGCGTGCATCGGGATAGGCGCGCGCCAGCGCTTCGCCCACTGCTCGCGCCGACTGATCGCCGCCCTGCTGCATGCGCCCAGTGTGGTCATCCCCGAGCGCCAGGGAAGACCGACTGGCTGACGCCTCAGCCGGCGTGGCGTGCCGAGGTCTGCCCGATCTCGACCGCCACCGCCACCGTCCCCTCGGTGAATGCCATCGCCAGCTGCAGCTCCCCAAGCAGGGGGCGCGGCGGCATCGCCTGGGCCTGGCCGATGCGGAAGCGCGCATCGAGGCCGAACACCATCTGCAGCAGCTCCGCAGTGGTGGCGCTGGCCATCTCCTTGGCGGCCTCGAGGGCATTGAGCTGCCGGCCGTCGAGATTGGCCATGTGCGACATGTTCGAACCGATCTGGCGTGTCAGCCCGCGGGCGAAGGCGAGGGTCACCCGTCCGCTGCGATAGCCTGCAAACTCCACTTCCACCACCAGCTCCAGCGCCTCGCTGGGCGGCAACGCGGTCTCGCCACCGCTGGGGGTCAGTCCGGCAAGCTGCTGGCTGACCCAGGCGAGCGAGTGCAGCGTTCCTTGGTGCAGCTGCGCACGTGCGGGGGCGAGACCGGAGGCAGCCGCCTCGTCCTGCTCCTGCCGCTTGGGGGCCCCGCTGCGGACGCGCGTCGACCAGGGTCGGCGCTGTGCGGATGGGGCTGGCTTGGCATGCGGCTGTCGTCGTGTATGCGGCATGCGCATGGAGAGCGAAAGACATGCCAAAGGAATCATGCCCTGTCGTCGCCACTTAAGAGGCGCTGGTGTCTCCTGTCGGCGACAGGCCCATGCCGCCACCGCCCATGCAGCGGGATTCCACCGCGGGGCATGTCTGTCGCCGCTCAGCGACAGCGCGAGATCGCCCGGCGACAGCCGGCGGCAGGCGCGCACCTCATCGCAGTCCGTATTTGCTGATCAGGCGCAGCATCGCCGTGCGGTTCATGCGCAGCAGGCGCGCCGCCTCGGTGGTGTTGCCGCGGCTGCGTACCAGGGCGGCACGGATGGCTGAGCGCGCCCATTGCTCGGCGGCCCGCTCCCGACCCTGCTTGAAGGCGATGTAGGGCACCCCGGCGGGTTGGGGATCGAGGTGCTCCAGCCCTACCATGGCCGCACCCTCGAACCCGCCACCGGCGCGCTGCCCGCTGGCGCGCAGGCGGGCGAGGGCGCGCTCGATGGCATTGGCCAGCTCCCGCACATTGCCGCTCCACGTCCGTGCCACCAGCTGGGCGAGGGCAGTTGCCGATAGCGACGGACGGCGCGACTCGTCCGGGACCAGGCGCGCCAGCAGGCTTTGGGCGATCTGCGGGATGTCCTCGGGATGATTGCGCAGGGCCGGCAGGTCGACATGCAGCACGTGCAGACGGTAGAACAGATCTGCGCGGAAGGTGCCATCGGCCACCAGCGCATCGAGGGCTGCGTTGCTGGCCGCGATGATGCGCAGATCGCTCGGTTCGGGGCGCTCGGCACCGACCGGCCAGATCTCACGCATCTCTATGGAGCGAAGCAGCTTAGGCTGTACATCGAGGGGCAGGGAGTTGACTTCGTCGAGGAACAGCGAGCCACCGCGGGCCAGCCCGAAGCGACCACGCTTGCGCGACTGGGCCCCGGTGAAGGCGCCGGCTTCGTGGCCGAACAGCTCGCTCTCGACCAGGTCGCGCGGAATGGCGCCGCAGTTGATGGCGATGAAGGGGCCGCCGGCCCGCCGCGAGAGCTGATGGACGGCGCGTGCAGCCAGCTCCTTGCCGGTACCGGTCTCGCCGCTGATGAGTACCGGAGCGTCCGATCCTGCTGCGACATCGATCTCTTCGTAGACCTGGCGCATCGCCGAACTGGTGCCGACCAGATCGCCGCGTCCGATGCGCGTAGCCGCACGCAGGCGCAGCAGGTTCTCGACCTCGCGAATGTGCAGCAGCAGTTCATCGGGCTCGAACGGCTTGGTCAGGTAAGCGCGCGCGCCCAGGCGCATGGCATCGACGGCCGATGGGATCGAGCCGAATCCGGTCATGACGATGACCTCGAGCCCGGGCCGGCGCAAGCGCGCCTCGCGCAACAGCCCGAGGCCATCGATGGCCGGCATGCGCACATCGGTCACCAGCAGTTCCGCCTCCTCGAGATGGGGCAGGGCCCGGGCGCCATCACCAGCCACCATCACCGTATGACCGGAGCGCTTGAGCAGCTCGGCCAGGCCGGAGCGCAGCGCCTCATCGTCATCGACCAGCAGTATCCTCATGCGGTCTCCTCCTTCTCGCTCAGCAGGATGGGCAGGCAGACCACGAAGCGCGCCCCGCCGCTGATGCGGTTCTCGGCCACCAAGCTGCCGCCGTGCACCTCGCAGATGCGCCGGGCGACGATCAGGCCGAGCCCGGTGCCGTTGACCTTGGTGGTGTAGAAGGGGGTGAAGAGCTTCTCGGCATCGGCTCCCAGGCCAGGTCCGTCATCGGCGATGGCGATCTCGACCATCCCGGTGCGCGCGCTGGCGCGCACCTCCACGTGCCGACCGGCATCGAGCGCCTGGCAGGCGTTCTCGAGCAGATTGATGAACACCTCCTGCAGCTGGTCGACATCGCCGGCGATGACCGGGAGGTCATCGGCGACATCGAGGCCGAGGATGATGCCCTTGGTGCGCATCCGCCCGGTGAAGAGCTCGACCACGGTGCGGATCAGGAGCGAGGTGGAGACGCGCATCCCGCTGGCGTCCCGCTGGCGGGCGAAACCGAGCAGGTTGCGCACCGTGCGCGCAATGCGATCGACCTGCTGGCCGATCAGCTCGAGGTTGCGGCCCACCTCGGGCAGGTGCGCCAGGTCGGTGCGCAGCAGCCCGAGCCAGGCCTTGATCGCCGCCAGGGGGTTGTTGACCTCGTGGGCGACCACGGCCGCCATGCGTCCGACGGTGGCGTCGCGCTGTGCGGCTGCCAGGGCGATCTCGGCCCGGCGCCGTTCGGTGACATCCGCCGCCATCGCCACCACGCTCTCCACCGTGCCATCGGCAGAGCGCAGGGGTGCCAGGGCGAGGCTGAGGTGGAGCACCGTGCCATCGCGGCGGTGGCGCTGGACCTCCACCCCGGTCAGGGTCTCCCCGGCCATCACCCGCTCGCGCAGGCGGTCGTATTCCTCGCGGTCCTCGCTCCCGACCGTCGGCAGGGGCCGGCCCAGGACCTCTGCGGCGGTCCAGCCGAAGATGCGCTCGGCAGCCAGGTTCCACACCGTGGTCACCATGCCATGGCCATCGATCATGTAGATCGCCAGCGGTGACGCGGTCACCAGGGCTCGCAGCGTCTCCAGGGCATGGGTCAGCGAGCTTTCGGCGAATTTCCGGCTGGTGATGTCGGTGATGACGCCATGGATGAATTCCGGCTTGCCGGCATCATCGCACACCACCTTCGCCTCGTCGCTCACCCACACCGTGCGGTTGTCGGAGGACACCAGACGGTACTCGAGCTGGATCGGCTGGGGATGTTCGCTGCAGCGCGCACGCTCGAAGAGCACGCGCACGCGGTCTGCCGGGTAGAGGCGGTTGACGAAGAAGGCCGGGTTGAAGAGCCAGCGCTCGGGCGGGAAGCCGGTCAGGGCGGTGATCTGCGGGCTGAGGTAGAGCATGCTGTTCTGCTCATCGATCGCAGCGATGTAGGTGATGATCGGGATCTGCTCGACCAGCGTGCGGTAGCGCGCCTCGGCCTTGAGCAGGTCCCGTTCGGCACGCTGGCGGTCGGCGCGGGTGCGCAGGGCCAGCACGCCATAGCTGAGGTGATGCGAGAGCTCGCACAGCAGCTCCATCTCCTGGCGGTCGAAGGCGTCGGATTCGACCGCATAGATGGTCAGGGTGCCGATTGCCTGGCCACCATGCCTGAGCGGCAGGGCGATGCCCGAGGCGAAGCCGCGCTTGGCCGCCTCCAGCCGCCAGTCGCGGTAGCGCTCGTCGGAGAGGATGTCGCGTGCGATCACCACCTCGCCGGTGCGGATCGATTCGCCGGTCGGACCGCATTCGTCATCGTCCTCCGCCCAGCTGAGGCGTACCTGCTCCAGATAGCGGTCGCGATAGCCTGCCTGGGCGATCGGTTGGATGGTGAAGCGGCCATCCTGCTCGCCCACCCCGACCCAGGCCAGGCGGTACCCCCCCTCTTCGACGACGATGCGGCAGACATCGTTGAGCAGGACGGTCTCGTCGCTGGCGCGCTGCAGCGCGCGGCTCGCTTCGCTGAGCACCCGCAGCGCCCTGCCCATGCGCTGCAGCTCCGCTTCCGCCTGGCGGCGCACGGTCAGGTCATGGAGCATGGTCACCGCTCCGCCGGTACCCAGGGGCGAGACGGTGGCGCGCACATGGCGCTCGGCGCCATCAAGCCGGCGCAGCGTCAGGTAGATGGCCGCATCCCGCCTGGCGGCGCCCTCGACGCAGCGCCAGGCGAAGGCCAGCGGGCGGCCGGCATCGTCACTGGCCGCGGTGACGGTGAACAGCCGCGCGATCGGCTGGCCGACGGCATCGGTGTCGGAACGGCCGGCCAGCAGCATGGCATTGGCGTTGAGGAACGCCACGCGGTCCTGGCCATCGACAGCCACCACGGCATCGGCGATGCCATCGAGGATGGCGGTGAGGCGCTCCTCGCTGTGGCGGGCGCGGCGGGCGAACTCCTCATTGCGCAGCGCCACCGCGATGGTGCTGCTCAGCTCCTCGAGGCGCGGGGGCTTGCCCATGCAGCTCAGTCCGCTCGACTGGCCGTCGCGCGACATCGTCCGGCCGGTGCAGTCAGAGGACAGCATCACCACCGGAACTCCCAGTGCGGCCTGCAGCAGCACTGCCGCCGAGCGCACATCCGCTGCACCGGCCAGATCGAGGTCGACCAGGATGGCAGCGGGGAGCGCGCGCGCGGCCGCGGCCTCTGCCTGCTCGCAGGTCTGGACCACCCCGGAGACGGCATAGCCGAGCTCCGCCAGCTGGGAGCTCAGCAGCGCTGCCGTCGCATCGTCGTCCTCGACGATCAGGATGTCCGCGAGGCTTGGCGTATCCACGGACGCCAGCGTCGCCATCAGCGATGTCGGTCAAGGACGCCGGCTCCATCATTGCTTAGCCGCTGGCCGCTGATGGCGCCAGCAGGCCGGCACGCCGGCCACCGCCTGAGGCCACCTGCGGCGAAGCGGCCCTCCAGGCGACCGGCTCAATCCATGCGCACGACCCGCCGCCCGAGCATGAAGAACGGCAGGAGGAGCAGGATGGCGATGCCGCCCGCAGGGTGGGCCGAGGTCGCCACCAGGGCGTCGAGCAGGAGCATGCCGCCCAGCGCGGCACCCACCACTGGACCGACCTTCTGGGCGCTGCCGCTCTTGAGCGCCGCCAGCCAGGGGACGCTGATGGTGCGCAGGAGCCAGAGGGCGAGCACCGCGCCCAGGCCCAGCGAGAGGCACATGCCGAGCTTCGGCAGGGCGGTCTCGCTCTCGCTGAGCTGCGGGATCCAATGCGCCTTTATGATCATCCAGCACGAGGCGCTGATCGAGCCGAACATCAGCCCACCGCCGATCAGCAGCTCGATGCGCCGGCCCGCCCGGCTCTCCAGCTCGGAGACCAGCGTCAGCCCGAGGACATAGCAGCCGAGGATGATCGGATAGGCGAGCACGCCCGAACGCCACGGGAAGCTGAGGCTGAGCACTGCCATGCGCAGGTAGTCGGTGCCCAGCAGCAGCAAGGCGAACAGGGCGTGGCTGAAGCGCACCGCGGCCATGTTCAGGCTGCCCAGCCAGGGCAGGTCCTTGGTGGCGAAATTGTAGAGGAAGATCAGCGACAGCACCACGCCGGCGGCATAGAAGGCGAGGAAATCCTTGAGGTCGGCGAAGGCCGCGCACAGCAGCGCACCGACCGCCAGCAGAACGCCGACCGCATAGGCGGAGCCGAGGCCGATGCGCCCGGACGGCAGCGGCCGGCGCGGATGCAGCACGCGGTCGCGCTCGACATCGGCGAGATCGTTCCAGATCATCCCGGTGGTGTAGAGCAGGCAGCTGGCGGTCAGCAGCCAGACCACGCGCATGGTCCCGCCCTGGTACATGGCCTTGAGCAGCACCTTGAGGTCGAGCCCCTCACTCGCATACACGGCCGTCACCACCGCGGCGATGATGTTGGAGATGATGGTGACCAGCCCCGTGACGCGTACCAGCTTGAGCCAGTCGAGCATGGCAGTGTGCTTAACCGATGGCCAGGAGGAACCAAGGGCCTTCCGCTCCCCAGCCAGGCCGCAGCCTGCGGCCGGCAGCGGGGTAGTCGGCGACCAGCAGCCCGCCTCTGTCCAAAAGGACCCATGCCGAGAGGGCCAGCGCAGCGGCTCCGGCTATTCCTCCTCCACCACCAGCGGCTCGCTATCGTCCACCTCGAGGCCGTCGGGACGGCGCAGGCGCAGGTTGACGGTAGTGCCCAGCAGGCGCGGCGGCTGCTCATGCATCCAGTGGTGGGCATCACGCATGAGATCGGCGCCGCTGCCGGCGCAGACTCCCAGGCCGCCGGCGATGGTGGAGGCGCCGATGTAGAGCTCGAGCCGGTCATAGAGGTGTGCGCGCAGGAAGGCGCCATGCACCTGGGCGCCGCCCTCGACCAGGACGTCGTTGAAGCCGCACTCCCCCAGGACGCGTGCGACCTGGAGCGGCTGGTGCGGATCCTCGACCGCATGCACCTCCACGCCATGGCTGCGCAGGGCGGCGAGATTACCCGCAGGCGCATCAGGGGCATGCAGCACCATCACTGAGGCCTTCGGCTTGGTGGCGACCAGGAGCGAATGCTCGGGCAGTTCCGCCCCGCGCGAGATCACCACCCGCACCGGGGTGCGCTCCCCCACCTGGGCCGACAGCAGGCTGGGATCATCCTGATGGGCCGTCCCTGCACCGATCATGATCGCATCGAAGAGCCGGCGGCGCCGGCGGCTGAAGGCCAGGGCCTCGACGCTGGAGATCCAGGCGCTGTCGCGCGTCCTGGTGGCGATCGAGCCATCCAGCGTCATCGCCCATTTGCCGGTCAGACGGGGGCGATTCCTGGTGACGCGCGCGAGGAAGCCGCCGTGCAGCTGGGTGGCCTCGGCGGCGCAGCAGCCCGCTTGGTAGGCGATGCCGGCCTCGGCCAGCGCAAGCGCGGCCAGGTCCTGATGGGGGTCGTCGATCGCCGCGACCACCCGCGCCACCCGCGCCGAGCGCAGGGCATCGATGCACGGCGGTTGGCGTCCGTGACGGGTACAGGGGGAGAGTGTGACGTAGACGGTGGCGCCGGCCGGATCATGGCCGAGGGCGCTGCACTGCGCCAGGGCATTGACCTCCGCATGGGCCTGGCCATAGACCGCGTGCCGGCCCTCGCCGATGACCTCGCCTCTGCGGGCGATGACGCAGCCGACCCCGGGATTGGGCCAGGTCCTGCCCAGGCTCAGGGTCGCCAGGCGCAGGGCGCGGCGCATGAATCGGACATCGACCGGTTCGAAGGCGGCCATGATCCCTCTCTCTGTGCGGTTGCCGGGCAACAAAGGAGGTGCAGGGGCCGGCCGCAACCGTGCCCTCTCCCGGCTCAGCCTCCGGCGCCCTTGTCCGGCGCTTCACGGTGGCTGACCTCTCCTGGACGGTGCTCGCGTGCGATCTTGTCCAGCACGCCGTTCACCAGCTTCGCGGTCTTGGCCTCGCTGCCATAGCGCTTGGCCAGCTCGATGTACTCGTTGATGGTCACCTTGGGCGGGGTATCGGCGCAATACAGCAGCTCATATGCCCCCAGGCGCAGCAAGGCGCGGTCGAGCACCGCGAGACGCTGGATGGTCCAGTTCTCCAGGCGCTTATCCACCGCGGCGTCGATCGGCTGGCGCTGGGCGACGAAGCCTTGGAACAAGGTCTGGGCGAAGGCGCTCGAGTCGGCGTCGACCGCCTCCAGCTCATCGAGGGGCATGAGCTGACCGTCGTCGATGTACTTGTTCTGCTCGAAGCTGTACAGCAGCTGCAGCGCCATCTCGCGGCCATGGCTGCGGGTGACGACCTTGCCGGTGCGGCGGGGTGCGCTCATGGGCGCTGCAGTGCGCAGCGGCTTGCGACCATGACGTTCCCGGCATCCAAGGCGCGCGGCAGCCTCATGGCTTGCGCGCGATGGCGGCGAGCACCTGCACCATCTCCACCGCGGAGATGGCGGCGTCGACGCCCTTGTTGCCGCCCTTCAGCCCGGCGCGGGCGGCCGCCTGCTCGGTGGTGTCGGTGGTCAGCACACCGAAGGCCACCGGCACGCCGCTGGCCAGCGCGACCGCGGACAGGCCCTTGGCCGCCTCGCCGGCCACATAGTCGAAATGCGGCGTCTCGCCGCGGATAACGCAGCCCAGCGCGATCACCGCATCGTAGGCGCGGCTCTCGGCCAGCGCCTTGGCCACCAGCGGCAGCTCCCACGCCCCGGGCACCCGCACCACCGTGATGTCGCCGTCCTTGACCCCGTGCCTGATGAGGCAGTCCAGCGCTCCCGCGACCAGCTGCTCGACGATGGCGCCGTTGAAGCGGGTGGCGGCGATGGCGAAACGCCTGCCGCTACCGGTGAGATCGCCAGCAATGCTCTTCGGCATGAGTCTGTCCCCTGGGTGGGGTAGAGACTATCAGCGGCATGCGCCTGGCTAGTGGCACCTCGGCGGCGGCTGACCCCGCCGCCGAGGCCGGCGCGCTAGGTCGCCGCCGTGCGGTAGTCGAGCTTGCCGACCTGCCCGCCGACGCGGTTGACCGCATCGAGGTAGGCCAGCGCGCTGGCATGCACGATGTCGGTGCTCAGACCCTTGCCGCCGACCACCGTGCCGGTCCCGGCATCCGCCGCATGCTTGAGGCGGACGCGGATCGACACCTCGCCGAGCGCGTCCCCGCCCTTGGTGATCGAGCGCAGGCGGTAGTCCTCGACCGTGCCCTCCATGCCGGTGATGCGGTTGAGCGCGCTGATGGCGGCATCGACCGGGCCGTCGCCGGTGGCGGCATCGGTCTGGGATGCGCCATCGCGCACCAGGCGCACGGTCGCGGTGGCCATCGCCCCGCTGCCGGCGCTATGGCCCGACGAGGACGAGCAGTGCAGGTAGTCGAGGCTCCAGAGGCTGCGCACCGCTCCGCGCACCACCTCCTCGACCAGGGCGATGAGATCGCCGTCGTAGATCTCCTTCTTGCGGTCGGCGAGATGCTTGAAGGCGTCGAAGACCTTGCCCAGGTCCTCCTCGCCGACGGAGATCCCCAGCTTGCCCAGCCGGTTCGCCAATGCGGCCCGGCCCGAGTGCTTGCCCAGCACCATGTTGGTGTCGGGCACCCCCACCGACTGCGGCGTCATGATCTCATAGCACTCGGCATTCTTGAGCATGCCATGCTGGTGGATGCCGCTCTCATGGGCGAAGGCATTGTCGCCGACGATCGCCTTGTTGCGCTGCACCGTCAGCCCGGTGATCGACTGGACCAGGCGCGAGGCGCCATAGAGGTGGGTCGACTGGATGCCGGTGGTGATGCCGGCGAACATGTCCTTGCGCACGCGCATCGCCATCACCACCTCCTCGAGCGAGCAGTTGCCGGCCCGTTCGCCGATGCCATTGATGGTGCACTCGACCTGGCGTGCGCCTGCACGCACCGCCGAGAGCGAGTTGGAGACCGCCAGGCCGAGGTCGTTGTGGCAGTGGACCGAGATCACCGCCCTGCCGATGTTGGGGACCTTGTTCTTGAGATAGGTGATCAGCTGGGCGTAGTCGTCGGGATAGGCGTAGCCGACCGTGTCCGGGATGTTGACCGTGCGGGCCCCGGCCTCGATCACCGCCTGCACCACCTCGGCGAGGAACTCCGGCTCGGTGCGCGAGGCATCCTCCGGGCTGAATTCCACATCCTCGACCAGGGTGCGCGCCAGGGCCACGCTGTCGCGCGCCTGGCGCACGATCTCGTCCTTGGCCTTGTTGAGCTTGAACTGGCGGTGGATGGCGCTGGTGGCGAGGAAGACGTGGATGCGCGCCCGTGCACCGGCTGGACGCACCGCCTCGCCGGCGCGTGCGATGTCGCCAGGCAGGGCGCGCGCCAAGCCGCAGATGCGCGCGCGCGCCGATTGCTCGGCCACCGCCTTGACGGCGGCGAAGTCGTCGGGCGAGGCGATCGGGAAGCCCGCCTCGATGACGTCGACGCCCAGCGCCTCGAGGGTGCGCGCCACTTCGAGCTTCTCGGGCAGGTTCATCGAGGCCCCGGGTGACTGCTCGCCGTCACGCAGGGTGGTATCGAAGATGATGACGCGATCGGGGTCGGTCACCGCGGTGGTGCCGGGGTGGGTGGGTTCACTGGTCGTCATGGGGTCGGTCCTGGCGCGGCAGGATGCCGCGCTCTCGTCGTGGGTTGGTGGTGGGCTTCACGCAGGCAGCCAGGAGCACAGGCTCGACCGGCCGCCAAGGGGGTTCGGCTCGGCTACGCGAGGAACCCCGGGGTAAGTCGCTCGACGAGCAGCAGGAGATTATCCATGCCAGGCATGCGGGGCATGATGGCCGCCACGACGCGCCGGTCAAGCGCGACCATTGCGAACATGCCAGGCCCCCCAGGGTCAGCTGCGTGAGGGGCCGATGATGGTATGGCCCCCCTCGGGGGTGCCGTCATCGCGGCCGATGCGCACCAGCGCCTGGCGCGCGACGGTCGCGAAGCCGGTGCCCTCGGCGAGCAGCTGGCGGTAGATCTGGGCCGCATCGTCGAGATTCCCTTGGCTCTCGGCGATCCAGCCGGCGACCGCGGTCAGCGGCAGGCCTTCGAGGCCTTCCTGGATCTTGTCCAGGCCGTCGACCATCAGGTTCCACGGCAGGTAGCCCAGCCCATAGCAGCCCATGCGCGCGGCATAGAGCAGCACCAGCGAGGTGCGTTCGACCTCCACCATGTCGGTGAGGCGGAAGCACCATTCCAGGTCGATGCGCACGAGATCGGCGCGGCCGCTGCGGGCCCACAGGCCGGAGCGCAGCAGGCGCTCGACCGGGGTCAGCTCCTCGCCGACCAGGGCCGAGAGCAGCTGCTCCTCGCACCCCAGGGAGAGCAGGACGAAGAAGTCGCGCACGTAGTCCAGCAGCACGAAGGGATCGTCCTCGCCCCGGCCGATGTAGAGGATGGTCTCGGCAGGGTCGTTGACCTTCATCAGATGGCGCGCCAGGGCGAGATCATCGGCATGGGTGCGGGGATCGCGCAGCGAGAGCTTGAAGCCGAGCGAGCGGCAGCGCTGCACCGCGGCACGGAACGAGGCGATATGGGCGTTGTCGCCGCGATCGTGCAGATGACCGAGGTACATGCACAGCCGGGTGCTGATGGTCTGGGCGTACGATCCGAGGATGACCTGCTCGTCCGGCGAGCCGCGGATCAGCTGCTTGATCAGCTCGAGCGCCCGCTCCAGGGTGGGCGAGAGCCCTTCATAGCGCGCCGCATCCTCGAGCTGGGGCAGCAGCCACAGGCAGAAGCGTGAACGCACGTAGTCGCCCGACTCCTGGTAGGAGAGGATCTCGCGCACCGCGCGCTCCAGCCCATCCGGCCCAGACAGCGCGCGCAAGCGGGCGAGCTCGAAGATCGCATCCTGGGCGAGCGGATGGTCGAGATGGCGCGAGAGGAACTGGCGCATCTCCGCCTCGGCAGCGGCATTCAGCCCGGCACGCTGATAGGCGAGGCAGAGCATGAAATGCGCTTCCGCGGCCTCGGTGGTCTCCTCATGCTCGGTCATGAAGCGGCGGTAGGCGTCGATGGCGAGCGTATGCAGGCCCTGCCGCAGCAGCTCATTGGCCACCGCATGGCTGGGCACCATCAGCGGGCTGCGCCGGCGTTCGATGGCGAGTTCGCGCAGCACCAGCTGGGTCTTCCAGGTGGCGATGGCGAGCTGATGCGAGGCGCCGGTGGACGGCACCAGGATGTCCTGGAACACCAGCGGCGGCTCGTCGCCGATGGTCAGGCGCAGGAGCGACCCGACCACCTCGATGACCAGCTCCTGGCACTTGTCGTTCTTGCGATCGCGGGCGGTGGTGCTGGTGCCGCGCAGCGGACGCATGGTCAGCCACTCCGGCCACAGCACCTCCATGTCGGTGCCCTGGCCCCGGGCGATGGCCATCCACTTGCCGTTGTAGGCGCCGATGCGGAACTGGTAGGCGGGACCCGGGGGGATGCCGCGCACGAACAGCCAGAACTCCGAGCCGCGCACCACCTCCACCGACAGGCGGACGCGCACATCCTCGGTCGATGGGCCGTTGAAGGGATAGATCTGCAGGCCATTGCCGCCGATCAGGAGGCCTCCCATCTCCGGATGCATGACCTGGCCGACCACATCGCCGAGGATGGCGCTGGAGCTGCCGCTGAAGGGGCCGAGCCCGGGGGTGGCGGCGAAATCCCAGCTGCCGGACGGCAGCCAGGCGCCCTCGCGCTCCTTGGCCAGCCGCTGGCGCTCGACCTCGCTGAAGGAGGCGGAGAGCTGGGACAGCAGGGTGCGCAGCTCGCCGGCGAAGACTTCGCAATCGGGGTAGCGGTCCTGCGGATCGACGGCCAGCGCCCATTCGGTGATGATATGCAGGGCCTGCGGGGCATCGGTCCACAGATCGGAGAGCTTGTGGCGGTTGCCCTCCTGGACGCGCTTGATGAATTGCAGGACCATCTCGGCCTCGCCCATCTCGCAGGGCGTGTGCAGGGTCAGAAGCTCGAACAGGATGACGCCGAGCGAATAGATGTCGGCCCTCTTGTCGGCGGCCCCGGCCTGGCCCTTGGCCTGCTCCGGTGACATGTAGGCCGGGGAACCCAGCACCTGGCCGAACTGCGTGCTGCGCACCAGGCGCTGGGAGCCCGACGGCCGTCCGACGGCGTTGGCGTAGGACTCGCTCGTGACCTTGCGCGTCGCGGGCTTGCCCGCCTCCTTGGCGGCATCCACCGCCTCGGGATTGATCTTGCGCACCGTGCTCGAGATGCCCCGCCGGCTGTCGCTCTTCGGCCCCGGGTCTGGCGGGCTCTGCGCCGGTGCGGCCTCGGCGGTGGTCTGGCTGGTCGGCGTGCCATCGGCCTTGGGCGCCATCATCACCGTCGCCGCTTCGGGGCGCGGCTGCGGCAGCTCGGTGAAGAGCTCGTCGTAGGTGCTCTCGAGCGGCTCGCCCGGATTCTGCGCGTTCTCATCGCGCAGGCTGCGGGCCAGGCCCCAGTCGAGCACCCAGACCTCGCCATAGGCGCCGAGCATGATGTTGGCCGGCTTGAGATCGCGATGGACGATGTCCTGGCTGTGGGCGTAGGAGATCACCTCGAGCAGCTTGAGGAACAGCGTCAGGCGCTCGATGAGGGCGAATTGCCGCCACGGATCCGGCGTCGCCTTGAGCTTCTCGAGATGGATCTCCAGGCTGTCGCCCCGCGCCAGGCTCATGATGTAGCAGCGCTGGCCGTCGGCGGTGCGGCAGGATTCGTAGACCGCGACGATGCCCGGATGCTGCAAGCGGGCGGTATAGCGCACTTCGCGATCGAAGCGGGTGGCAATCTCGCTGGTATCATCCGACACCTGCGGGTCGAGGATCTTGACCGCCACTTCGCGTTCGAGCGCCTGGTCCCAGGCGGCGTAGACACGTCCTGTCGAACCACGACCAATTTCCCGCCTGAGGCGGTACCGGTTGTTGATTAGCCGAGGATCGGATGCCGACGACATGGGATCACCTAAGATACTCCGGGGTGGGGGCACCCGCAACCAAAGGTGCCTGCCGGACCGGTCGGGCGCGCCACCAGGCACTGCCGGGAGGCGGGGTGTCCACACCGGGTGGATCTCCACACCCACCGTTGCGACAAGGGGTTGGAGAGTCACTCCGAGGTCCGGAGTCAGCGTGGCCCTTGCCAGGGGATATGACGCTGCTGAGGATGCCCGGCATGCCCAATCCCGGATTCGTGCTCCTCTCACGTCAGAAGGTCCCCGCGCTCTCGGTGAGCGTGGAGACCTGGCAGCATGCCTGCGGTGCCATCCACCACCATCTCGCCTGCGACGATGAGCATCGCGCCTTCGTGGTCGCCTTCCGCACCGTTCCTGACGATAGCACGGGCTTGCCCCACATCCTCGAGCACACCACCCTGTGCGGCAGCCAGCGCTATCCCGTACGCGATCCGTTCTTCCAGATGCTGCGCCGCAGCCTGCAGACCTTCATGAACGCGATGACGTTCCCGGACATGACCGCCTATCCGTTCGCCAGCCAGGTGGCGAAGGACTATGAGAACCTCCTGGGGGTCTACCTCGATGCGGTGTTCCGCCCCCTGCTCGACCGCCTGGATTTCTCCCAGGAAGGCCACCGGTTGGAGAGCGTGGCGGGCAGCTGGGTGCGCAAAGGCGTGGTGTTCAACGAGATGAAGGGGGCGATGGACGGCACCAGCGAGCAGATGAGCATGGCGACCGCCCAGGCGCTGCTGCCTGATACCTGCTACCGCTTCAACTACGGCGGCGATCCGGCCGAGATCCCGCGCCTGCGCCATCAGGACCTGGTCGCCTTCCACCGGCGCTGCTACTGCCCGGCCAATGCCTGCTTCGTCACCTACGGCAACCAGCCCGCCAGCGAGCTGCATGAACGCCTGGCCGTCTACCTCGATCAGCCCGGCACCGCGCTCACGCCGCCGGCAATCCAGCAGCCGCTCGGCGAGGTCAAGACCCTGGATGTCCCGGTCCCGCTGGGACCGGGACAGGACATCCTCGATGTCAGCGATGGGGCGCTGACCTGGGCCTGGGGCGATACCAGCGATCTCGATGAGGTCCTCACCGCCGAGCTGATCGACCGCCTGCTGCTCGGCCATGCCGGTGCGCCCCTGCGCCTGGCGTTGGAGAAGAGCGACCTCGGCCGCTCGACCGGCGGCAGCGGCTATGGCGCGAGCTACCGCAACGGCCTCTTCACCGCCGAGCTCAGCGGCATCGATCCCGCCAATTACGACAAGCTCGAGCCGCTGGTGCTGGAGACCATCCTCGCGGTCGCCAAAAAGGGCGTCCCCGAGGCCGAGGTCGAAGCCGCACTCGATCAGCTCGAGCTGGCCCGCCGGGAGATCCACGGCGACCATTACCCGTATGGCCTGGAGTTGTGCTTCCGGCTGCTGGCGCCCTGGAACCATGGCGCGGATCCGCTGCCCTTCCTCGACCAGGCGCCAGCCATCATCCGGCTGCGCGAGCGCGCGCGCACCGCCGGCTGGCTGACCCGCGAGCTGACCAAGCGCTTCCTCGACAACCGCCATCGCGCCCTGCTCTTCGCCCGTCCCGACGCGACCTACCATGCGCGCAATGACAGCCGCGAGCATGCCCTCATCGACCAGGACATCGCCACCCTGGATGACGAGGGCAAGCGCCAGCTGGCCGTCCTCGCCGCCCAGCTCGCAGAGCGGCAGGGCCGCACCGACGATCCCGCCGTGCTGCCCGACCTCGAACTCAGCGATGTGCCCGCCGAGCGGCGCTGGGCCGAAGGCCGCGATCTCGGCGACCAGCTGACGGTCTTCACCCCCGGCACCAACGGCCTGCTCCACCAGATGGTCGCCTTCACGCTGCCCGAGCTGACGCCCGAGGAGCTCGATCTCCTGCCGCTCCTGACCCAGACCATCGGCAGCCTGGGCGTCGGCGCGCTCGGCTACGCCGAACGCGCCGCTCTCTTGAACGCCCGCTGCGGCGGGCTGTGGTCATGGAGCGACCTGACCGCCGATCCCGACGATCTCATGCGGCTGCGCGGGCTGCTGTTCTGCGAGGTCAAGGGACTGGCCTCGAAGCAGGCGCTGTTCTCCGGCCTGGTGGTCGAGACGCTCCAGCAGCAGCGCTTCGATGAGGTCGACCGCCTGCGCGAGCTGATCGAGCAGTCTCTGCAGCGCCTGCAGGATCGCGTCCAGGGGTCGGGCAATGCCTTGGCCGCCCGGGCCGCGGCGCGCGGCTTCGGCGGCTCGGCTGCGCTCGGTCACCGCCTGAGCGGCCTCGGCCGGCTGGCCTGGCTCAAGCGTACCGCCGCCCAGATCGGCGACGACGCACCGCATGCCGATGACCACGTCGCTGA
Organism: Planctomycetota bacterium; assembly: GCA_003136555.1. Lineage (GTDB taxonomy): Bacteria > Planctomycetota > UBA11346 > UBA11346 > UBA11346 > BOG-1363. The sequence goes on from PLEW01000110.1 coordinate 22,180, forward strand.
GATCGCCGGCCGGCTGCGCGCCCTGCTCCAGCGCGTGCTCGCCGGCAGCAGGCAGTACGCCCTGATCGGCGACGCCGCGGGACGCATCGATGTGGTCGCCGAGATGCGCCAGTCCTGGTCGACGGTGGGTGCCGCCAGCATGGCGGGCCCCGGGGTTGCGGCCTTGAGCCCCCAACCGACCGGACCGACCGCCTTCACCACCGCCACCGCAGTGAGCTATTGCGCGCTCGCCTTCCCGACCGTCCCGCTCGGCCATGGCGATGCGGCGGCGCTGTCGGTCTCCGGCCGCCTGCTGACCAACAACATCCTCCACCCCAGGATCCGCGAGCAGGGGGGAGCGTACGGCGCCGGCGCGTCCTACGCCGGGGCGACCGGCAGCTTCACGCTCACCAGCTACCGCGACCCCCGCTGCGCCGCCACCTTCGAGGACATGCGCGCCGGATTGCGCTGGCTTGCGGAATGCCCGGCTGATGCCCGCCTGCTGAAGGAGGCGGTGCTCGGAGTGATCGCCAGCCTCGACTCGCCGGGCAGCCCGGCTGGCGAAGCGCGGGCGCGTTTCACCGCCGACCTCAAGGGCACCGGTCCCGATCGCATGAACAGCTTCAGGCGGCGCGTGCTCGGCACCTCGATCGAGGATATCCGGCGCATCGCCCGCATCTGGCTGCCGGCCGATGGCGGCACCTCGGCGGTGGTGACCAGCGCCGACATCCTGGAGCGAGCCGCGCTCGGCTGGGCAGCCGAGGCGATCTAGGCCGGGCCAGCCGCCTGGGCAGCGGGACGCGCCTGGGCCTAGGCCTGGCCGTACTGGCGCAGCTTGGCATAGAGCGTCGAACGATCGATCTCCAAGAGCTCGGCCGCCGCCTTCTTGTTGCCCCCGCAGTGCTCCAGCACGCGCAGCACATGCGCACGCTCGATGGTGGCCAGGCTCGCCAGCGGGGTGGCGAAGGTGGCCACCGCCGGGCCACGGACCGCCTCGGGCAGGTCGCTGGGCTGGATGATGCGATCGGCGGACATGATGCAGGCGCGTTCGATCACATGCTTCAGCTGGCGCACATTGCCGGGCCAATGGTACTTCAGCAGCAGGCCGCGCGCCTCGGGCGAGAAGCGCTTGAGCGGCTGGGCCAGCCTCTGGGCGTTGTCATGGAGGAAATGGTCGATCAGCGCCTCGCAGTCGCCCGGACGGCTGCGCAGGGTCGGCGTGGTGATCGACAGCGCATCGAGACGATGGAGCAGGTCTTCGCGGAACCGGCCGGACTTGACGTCCTCGCGCAGGTCGCGGGCGGTGATCGCGATCACCCGCACATCGACCCTGCGGATGGCGGCGTCCCCGATGCGCTGCACCTCGCCCTGCTCGAGCACGCGCAGAAGCTTGCCCTGCACCGAGAGCGGCAGCTCGCCCACCTCGTCGAGCAGCACGGTCGCCTGGTCGGCGAGCTCGAACAGCCCGGGGCGCTGGTCATCGGCGCCGGTGAAGGCGCCCTTGGCATGGCCGAAGAGCGAGGAATCGACCAGCTGCTCGGTGAAGCCCGCGCAGTTGAGCGCCTGCAGCGGCCGGTCCGCGCGCTTGGATGCGGCGTGGATCGCGCGCGCCACCAGCTCCTTGCNNCCGCTCTCGCCCAGGATCAGGACCGGCGAGGTGCTGTGCGCGGCGCCGGCGATGAAGGCCTCCAAGGCGCGCATCGATGGGTCCTCGCCCAGCAGCCGCGCCGCCACCGGCTTGGGTGCGCTGGTCAGGCGCACCACCTCGGCCTCGAGCTCGGCGAC
>PLEW01000110.1:23960-24213 GCA_003136555.1 Planctomycetota bacterium
GGGGCGCGGCCATCGCGCTGCGCACCCCGGCGCTGACCATGCTCGCCGAGGGATTGATGTCGCCGTCCATGGTGCACAGGAGCGGCACCTTGCGCGTGCGCACCGCGGAGAGCAGGGTGCGCGCGAAGGGCACCGCGCCGAAGCGGGCGCGCAGTCGGCGTTCGTGCGCCGGCCACAGCACCCACCCCAGGTTGTCGACCACCGGCACCGGCAGGAAGACCGCGCAGCGGTCGCCCTCCAGGATCTCGGCGGC
>PLEW01000015.1 GCA_003136555.1 Planctomycetota bacterium
CCGCAGGTATGGCCGAGCCAGGGGATGCCAACGCGTTGGCCCCGCCTGAGCCCCATGACGCCGCCGCCGAGCAGATCGACGCGGCCGACGATCTCGTGCCCGGGGATGATCGGCACGACGGGCTGCGGCAGTTCGCCATCGATTACATGCAGATCAGTACGGCAGACGCCGCATGCCCCGATCTGGACGCGCACCTCCCCCGGACCGGGAAGGCGATCGGGGAGGTCTTCCCATGCCAGGTCGCGACCGACGCAAGTGAGTGCCATGGCGTGCATGATCCGCTCCGATGCTGCTGGCGATGACGAAGCCCCGTTCTGCGCATCACGCCTCTGCGGCCCGCCTGATCAGGCGCCTCAGGACACCCGGGACCAGGTCCGGCAGGTCCTCGGACATCAGCCCGGGACCGAATGCGTCGGCCGCCGCGCCATGCATCCAGACCCCGGCCGCCGCGGCGAGATGCGGCTCCATGCCCTGGGCCAGCAGACCGAGTATCAGCCCGCTGAGCACGTCGCCCGACCCGGCGGTCGCCAACGTCGCCGGGGCATTGCTGTTGATGATCACGCGGCCGTCGGGCGAGGCGATGACGGTGTCGCGGCCCTTGAGGACGATGATCGCGCCGCTGCATCGGGCCGCGGCACGTGCGCGGGTGATCTTGTCCCCGGTCGCATCGAACAGGCGCTGGAACTCGCCTTCGTGCGGCGTGAGGATGCACGGACCGGAGATCGCCCAATCCAACTCCGCGGGATTCCCGGCGAAGGCGGTGAGCGCATCCGCGTCGAGCACGATCGGCCGGCCCGACCCGAGCATCGCCAGCACCCGCGCACGGGTCTCTTCGCTCACGCCCGAGCCGGGGCCGATCAGCACCGCCGAGTAGCGCGGGTCATCCAGGAGGCAATTGAAATCCTCATGCGCCTGCAGCGGGTGGACCATGATGCTGATCAGCGACGACGCATAGATCGGCGCCGCAGGATCCGGGACGGCGATGGTGGTGAGGCCGGCGCCCACCCGCGCAGCTGCGCGCGCAGCCAGGCGCGCAGCGCCGGTCTGGGGATATCCGCCGGAGATCAGCGCGTGGCCTCGATGGTATTTGTTGCCGGCCTGCCGGAGCTGGGGAACGGCGCGCTGCCAGCAGCTGGGGGCGTTCTCGAGCATGGTCGGCAGGATGCCGGCCAGGATGGCGGCGGAGATCCCGATGTCGGCGACCACCACCTCGCCGCAGAGCGACCGCCCCGGCTCCAGCAGATGCCCGGGCTTCTTGCGCACGAAGGTGACCGTCAGCGCGGCAGCGACGGCACCGAGGGATTCGCCCGTATCCCCGAGCACGCCGCTGGGGACGTCGATGGCGACCAGGGGAACGCCGCTCTGGGCGGCAGCCACCAGCGTCTCCTCGGCGATGCCCTCCACCCGGCCTCTGAGTCCGGCGCCATAGAGCGCATCCACCACCAGCGCAGCCCCGGTGAGCGCAGCGGGCGCCAGCGGCTCGAGCGCACCCGTCAAGCGCTGGGCATGCACGGCGGCGGCGCCGGCCAGCGATTCCCGCGATCCCAGCAGAGCGATGCGCACCGTCCAGCCTGCGTCGGCCAGGCAGCGGGCCGCGACCAGGCCATCCCCGCCATTGCCGCCAGGGCCGCACAGCACGACGACCATCCGGGGGGTCCAGCGCCGGATGATGGCCTGCGCCACCGCCTGACCTGCCTGCTGCATCAGCTCGGTCTCGCCGGTGCCGGCGGCCTGCGCCATGCGATCGGCCTCAGCCAGCTCCCGCACGGTGAGCACGGCGTTCAGGGGATTGATGGGCATGCTCATCGCTGACCTCCGCCGCTGCATCGGCGATGGCGCTGGCATCGGCCCCTGCCGGCAAGGCAGACGCCGGCTGCACCATGCCAAGTCCCCGGCAGCATCGCCTAGGCGTGCTTCTGCAGTGCGAAATCCGCACCGCGGGATACCTGCTCCCAGGTGGTGAAATCGACGCGCAGCTGCTCGAGCTTGGCCATCGCGCCCTGGTAGGCATCCTTCCCCAGCAGGAGGTGATGCGGCGGCGTCGCCGATTCGACCGCCGTGATGATCGCCCGCGCCGCACGCTCGGGGTCGCCGGGCTGATGTCCGGAGCTGGCGCGCACCGCCTGGCGCGACCGTCCGGCGGTCTGCGCATAATCGTCGATCTGCCGTGCGCTCTCCTTCGCCGAGCGTCCGGCCCAGTCGGTGCGGAAGCCGCTCGGTTCGACCAGCATGACGCGGATGCCCAGGGGCTCCACCTCCTGCCACAACGCCTCTGACAGGCCCTCGACGGCGAATTTGGTCGCGCTGTAATGGCCGAGGGCGGGGAACGAGCGCAATCCGCCGATCGAGGAGAAGTTGACGATGAAGCCGCTGCGGCGCCGGCGCATTCCGGGCAATGCCGCCTGGATCATGCGGTTCAGCCCGAAGACGTTGATCTCGAACATGCGCCTGACCTCGGCCTCCTCGGCCTCCTCCACCGCGGCCAAATAGCCGATGCCCGCGTTGTTCACCAGCACATCAATGCGGCCGAAGCGCGCCTCCGCCGCGCTGATGGCGGTCTCGACCTGCTTCCGGTCGGTGACATCGAGCTTCAGCGTCAGCGCATTGCCGGTGGCGGCGAGGTCCGCCACTCGTGCCGGATCGCGGGCAGTCACCACCGCCTGGTGTCCGCGGGCGAGCACCTGCTGGGCCAGTTCACGGCCGAAGCCGGTCGAGCATCCGGTGATGAACCAGACAGGTGCCGTGGCCGGGGCGGTGATGGGCGGCGAGGCGGGTGGGGACGGCATGGAATTGGCCATGGTGCTCTCCCAGGTGGGTGGATGGGCGTTCGACTCGTCAGGCCGGCGCATCGATCGATGACACGCGGACCAGCTTCCTGTTCACGAACTCCTGGATCCCGGCGCTGGAGAGCTCGCGGCCATAGCCGGAATGCTTGATGCCGCCGAATGGCAGCTCCGGAGCGGTCCAGGTGGGATGATTGACGAACACCATGCCGGTCTCGATGCGGCTGGCGAGCCGCCGCCCCCGCGCGACATCGGAGGTGAAGATCGATCCGCCCAGGCCGAATTCCGAATCGTTTGCCAGGGCGACCGCCTCATCCTCATCCTTGACCCGGAAGAACAGCGCGACCGGGCCGAAGAATTCCTCGCGATAGGCGGGATTTCCCGGGGCGATATCGGTGAGGATGGTCGGTTGCATGAAGGAGCCCGCGCGATCGATGCGCCTGCCCCCCATGATCAGGGTGGCGCCTCCGGCGACCGCCTGCCTGACCTGGGCCAGCAGGTGGATCAGCGCCAGTTCCGTCGACAGCGGACCCAGCGTGGTCGCCGCCCGCATCGGATCGCCTGGCATCAACGCACCCATGCCTTCCTTGAACTTGGCAAGGAATCGATCGGCCAGGGCATCGACCACGATCAGCCGCTTGGCCGCCACGCAGCATTGCCCGGTATTGTTCATCTTCGCCCACATCGCCCAGGCCACCGTCTTGTCGAGGTCGGCGTCCTCCAGCACGATGAAGGCATCGCTGCCGCCCAGTTCCATGGTCGACTTCTTCAGGCTCCTGCCAGCGCGGCCGGCGACGATCCTGCCGGCCTCCACGCTGCCGGTGAGCGCCACGCCCTTGATCCTGTCATCGTCGATGACCTGATTGACCTGGTCGTAGGAGATGAACAGATTGGTGTAGGCGCCTGCCGGTGCACCCGCATCCAGCCATAGCCGCTCGAATGCCAGCGCGCATTGCGGTACGCAGCCGGCATGCTTGACCATCACCACGTTGCCTGCCATGAGATTGGGGGCGGCGAAGCGGGCGAGCTGATAATACGGGAAATTCCATGGTTGGACACCGAAGAGCACGCCTAACGGGCTGCTTTCCACCTCCGCCTTCCCCGAGCTCGGCGTCAAGGTCTGCGGCGCGAGGAAGCGCTCCCCGTTGGCGGCGTAGTAATCGAGTATGTCCGCGCTGAGCACGACCTCGGCACGGGACTGGGCGATCAGCTTCCCCATTTCCATCGTCACCGGGCGGGAGAATTCATCGATGCGCTCGCGCAGGATATAGGCCGCCTTCGCCGCCACCGCGGCGCGATGGCGGAAGGAGGTCGCGCTCCAGGAGGCGAAGCAGGCCTCCGCCCTGACCATGGCGTCCTCGAGCTGCGGAGACGAGAGCTCCGGGTATGCCTTGCCGGCGGCACCATCGTACGGGTTGACGCTGTGATATGCCATGGATCGGCTACCTGGTATGGGGGATGGGCGTGGCGGTGGGTGGTTGTGGGTTGCGGCTGCCGGCCTGCCGATGCCCATGGGATCAGCCGTTCCCGTGCCAAGCGGCGAATGCATCTGCATCCAGGCGCGCGCGGGAGCGGCCAGGGGCGCGGTCCAGGCGGATGGAACGCGGATGACCCATCGCTCGGCGATGCGTCTCGCGTCCGCCGCAGGAGGTTCCCGTCCATCGATGGGAGCGTGAGCCTCGCCATCCGCGGGCGCGCATCCTGCCGGCGATGGTCGCCCGAAGGCCCGGCCTTTCGCATCACGGCGATGGCGCCACCGTGCGTTGTGCACGGCCGTCCATGGCCGTGCCCCATGCCGGGACGAGGCATCGCCCGGGGTGTCATCCGCACCAGGGGTCGAGGCGGTGATGGGACGGCCCTGCTGCACCGTGGTGGAACCGTGCGGAATCACCGGCACCTGGCGTCGGCGTGTCGGCGGATGGGCGTGGTCAGGCATGGTCGCGGCGCCGGCCTGCGGCCGTCAGGCATCATGGGGTGATCACCCCAATTCCCATTCCCCGTCGCCATCGAGGATCGCGGATGCCACGGTCATTCGTGGACAGCAGAGGGCTTCAACCCGTACGCGCATCGCCGATCCTCGGTCCAGCAGGAGGCGGTGTCGGCACCAACATCGTCAACGACAAAGGGGGCATTCCCATGAGGACGGATTTCCAGATCAAGAACGATGTATCGGAGGCTATCTTGTGGGACCCCACCATAACCTCGACCAGCATCGTAGTCGCGGTCTCTGATGGGGTGGTGACATTGAGCGGATCCGTCCCGTATTATTCCGAGAAGGGCGCGGCGGAGAAGGCCACCAGGCATGTCAGCGGAGTCAAGGCCATTGCCGAAGAGCTCGACGTGAACCTCCAGGGGAGCCATCAGCGGAGGGATGAGGATCTCGCGCAGTCGGTGGTCAATGCCCTGAAATGGCACGTCTGGGTGCCGCATACGGTGAAGGCCACCATCGAGGATGGCTGGGTGACGCTCACCGGGGAGGTCACCTGGAATTATCAGCGGCTGTCCGCCGAGAATGCCCTGGAGTACCTCTCGGGCATCAAGGGCATCGCCAACGACATCACGCTGATGGCCGGCATGAAGTCGGTGGCGATCAGCGATGCGATCGAGAAGATCCTCAAGAAGGATGCCGAGATCGACGAGAAGAACATCAATGTGACGAGCGAAGGCGGGAGGGTGCGGCTCTCCGGTACTGTGCGCTCCTGGAATGAGCGCGACGAGGTGTCAACGGCGGCCTGGAGCACGCCAGGAGTCATCGCCGTCGATAACGACCTGGTCGTGAGCTACTGAGCATGGGGGGATCCCGGATGGTCGGACGACCGAGCGGAATCCCGTTGCGTCGGGTTCGTCCGGCCGCTGAAGGCGACGGGTGCGCATCAGGCCGCGACCGGGCTCCGGGGCGGATGATGCCCGATGACCGGCAAGGCGCCATCCGCCTCGATGGGCGGCCATCCGCAGCGGCCAAGCGGGCAACCAGGGAGCGCCGATGTCCGATCATGTCCAGCCGAAACCGACCTGGAGGATCTGCCATGCGCCGGCACATGGCCGCATCCCGGCAGCGGAGCGGGATGCATTGCCCGCCACGGCATTCGCCTTTCCGCGCCTGCGCAAGGAGCCGATGACCGATGCGGCGCATGTGCGGGATGCCCTGGCGAGATTCAACCAGGTCACCGGGGCCACGGACGCGGAACGGCAGGAGGCGTTCTCCAACATCCAGGAGGCGGCCAGGCATTTCGGCATCCAGATGAGGGGAACCGGATGGAGGAGATCCGGCTCGCCGCCGCGCAGCTGACTCGCCCTCCCGGCATCGCCGGCCCGCCCCCATGCACCGCCATCGGCGCCCGCGCTCGAGCTGTCGCGGCATGGCCCGCCATCGCCCATGGAGGGATTGCGGAGCGCATGGCCTGGGGCTGCGGCATCGGCTGGGGGCCGCCGCCAGGTCGCCATGTCCGATCGGTCGGCAGCCGGGCGGCGCGGCGTCCGGCGGCCGGGAGGATGCCCGGGGCGAACAGCGGCGATTGCCAGCCGCGCTGCCTGCCTTGCGGGCTCGGCATCCGGAGGTCCGCCGCGTGGATGGCAGGCAGGCTCGACAGACCAGCTCAATGCGCCTGGGCGCAGCGCAGTGCGACATCATCGATGTAGAATACCGATGCGCTGGTGGCATCGGAGACGAACCCCACCCATTGCAGGCTGGTGAAGCGCTCCGAGCACGGCAGATCGGCGAAGCGCCGCGGCTCCTGCGCATGAGGCAGGGTGACGGTGAGGTCATAGCGACCATGCGCTGCTCCGCCCAGCGCCGCGCTGATGCCGATGTGGACCCATTCGCCGAGCGGGAGCGCCATCAGCTCCCGGCCCGAGGCGCTGAGATGGCCATCGGCGATGCGCAGCGATGGTCCGGTCTGGTAGGGGTTGCCCCCGGTGCGCCATTCGTGGACCAGGATCGCCCCGGCTTCCATGCGCACGTTGAATGACCCTTCGGCGACCCCGCTGGCGTAGTTGGGCTGGTAGTAGAGGTGGGGATCGTACTGGTTGCGCTGGCCGGGCGCATCGGTGAAGCGCAGGCTGTGCGTGCCTGAGGCGGCGCTCTGGTCGCTGACGCGGATGCGCGCCGCGGGGATGTCGCCCTGTTCCGAGGTGATCGCATCGACCGCCTTCTCGCCGACGGGGGTATCCTCGAAATCGTCGTTGACCGTAAGCGGCGGCAGCGCCGAGGGGGGCGGCGGTGGCGGGAAGGCGGCGGGCACCGACTGGGTGGCGACCGCCTGGTCGAAATGCGGCAGGTATTCCAGCAGGGCGCCCTGCGCATGCCCGCGATCCAGGCCGATGCCCCGGCCGTCGATCGGGACGAAGCCGAGGGCGATGGCCGGCGAATCCGCGGGGATGGTGAAATCGCCGTGGGCCGGATCGCGGAAGCGCGGATCGGCGATGATGGAGTCGGTGTCCTCGCCCCGCTTCTTCCACTCGTCGAATGATGCGCCGGCGAAGGTCACCGTGCCGGCCTCGTCGAAGTAGCAGTTGCGGTTGAGGCGGAACTTCGCGCCATCGCCTTTCCAGTTGCTGCCGAGGATGGCATGGCCATGCGCGACGACGATGTTGCGCTCGATGGTGAATGACAGGTGGTCCTCGTCGCGGGTGCGCATNNGCCGTAGTGCTGGTGGAAGCCGCTGGCTGATGTGCGGTAGACGATGTTGCTCTCCATCACCACGCCGGACGAACCCTCGTCGGTATAGAGCCCCCAGCCGCCATAGCTGTAGGAGGTGATGTCGTGGATGCGGTTGTGGTGGAACGTCGTGCCCGGGGAGATGCCGAGGTTGTAGATGCCGCCCATGTCGCTGAGCACGCCCTGGCCGATCTTCGAGATGTGGTTGTAGGCGATGATGTTGTCATGGGCATTGCTGCGGCCATAGCCCCAGGTCCAGCCGAGCGAGATGCCGGTGTAGTAGAGGTCGAAGATCTCGCAGTGCTCGACGGTATTGCCGGGCGACTGGCCGATCCATACGCCGATCGAGGCCGGGAAGATGCGTCCGGCGAAGGCGATGATGCAATTGGACACCGTGTTCCCGCTGGCGGTCTCCTCGTGATGCTGGTCGTGCAGGCTGGCATCGCCGAGCTTGATGCCACCGGCGCCGAGGTCGTAGAGCGCGCAGCTGGTCACCAGGTTGGCGCTGCAGCCGCGCCCCAGGTCCAGCGCCCAGCCACCGGTATGGCTGATGGCGCAGCCGCTGAAGCAGCTCAAGCGCAGGGCGATCGCCTGGATCGCCCCCGGCACCTCGGTGTCGGCCTGGCCGCAGCTGTAGCCGGCTGCCGGCAGCGTCCAGGCGGTATGCGAGAAGGTGAGGTTCTCGAAGCGCAGGTGCTCGACGAAGCGCCCCGCCACCGCATCGCCGGTGAAGCGCACAAGCTGCTCGCAGAGGGGGGCGATCACCTCGGTGCGCGCCGGGTCCTCGCCGGGCTTGGGCAGGTAGGTCAGCGTACCGGAATGGCGGTCGAGGTACCACTCTCCCGGGCTGGAGAGCGCCTCCGGCACATTGTCGACCTGGTAGCGCCAGCCCGGCTTCAGTGCCGCCCAGTCCTGGTCGCTGCAGGTGTGCCCGGTGAACTGCACGGTCGATCGCGCCTGGTCGATGGCGGCGATGCGCAGACGCGACATCTCCCATTGATGGAAGGTCAGCACTTCGACACCGCCGATATCGCGCCAGCCGGGATCGAGGTCTCCGGGCGCGAAGCGGAAGCGGTCGAAGCCCTTGCCGACCGCTGCCGCCGAGGGGGCGGCGGAGCCGGCGATCACATGGTAGCTGCCGGCCGGGGAGCGCGGCCGGTAGCGGCGCTCGCCGGCGACCCACAGCTGGCTGAAGGACCATCTGCCGGCGGCGACCTCGGGCAGCTGCAGCACCCAGCGCCCCTGCTGGTCGCGGGTGAAGCCATGCAGGCGCACGCCGCCGCTGATGACCGGGGTCTCGCCCGGGGCGGCGGCGTAGACGATCGGGGCGGCGGCGGCTCCGCTGTCCTCGGGACCGAGCTGCCAGGGCGCGGCGAGGGCATAGAAGCCTCCGCGCACCAGCACGGTGATCGGCCGCGAGCGCTCCGGATGGTCGGCTTTGAGCGCGCGTACGCGCCCAGCCGCCGCCGCGAGGGTCGCCAGCGGGCCATCGCTATGCGCCTGGTTGGGTGCCATCAGGGTGCCGGACCAGGCATCATCGCCATCCGGGGCAATGACCAGCTCGGCGCTCGCGCACCATGGACCGGAGAGCGCCAGGCAGGCGCAGGCGAGGACCAGGGAGAGCGCTGGGGGCATGGCGGTATCCTGGGGCGGCGGTGCACAGGGGCAGGGGGACGGAGGTGGTACCGCGAGCCGCCCGCCGCGTTCGCCCTTCCCGGGTGATGCCCAGCCCAGGCTGCGCCCTGGCTCGTCGCGGGCGAGCGTATGGCATCGTCCAGCGATCGGTGCGCCATGGCCCCGGCGCGCTCAGCCCTCAGGCTGGCGCTCGTTGCGCAGCTGGCGCTGCTGGCGCAGCTGGCGCCGATTGCGCTGCGAGCTGCGGATCGGACTGGATCAGCACGCCATACCAGCCGAGGCCGCGATAGGTCTCGTAGCCGGGGGTCAGGGCATAGGCGATGGTGCGCATGCCCTCCTGGTCGTGGTAGTGGCCCATCGGCTTGGCCTGCTTATGCAGCGCGATCACCTCCTTGAGCACCCCGCTGTGGTCGGAGGCGGCGATCACCAGCCCGGTGCCGTCGATGATCAGGCAGCGCGTGCGCGCCTTCTCGGCCGGGGTCAGGCGCACCGCGTCGACCACGGTCTGCGATTGCGCCTGCCAGTCGAAGAACACCGAGAGCACGCCGATCGGCGCGCCGCTGGAGAGTCCTCCTGCGCGCACCGGCGCGGCGTAGATGGCGACCTGCCTCTGGTCCAGCTCATGGCAGCGGCCGATGTCATCGACGGCATAGGCGCCCGGCTCGCAGGCGATGGCCTTGCGGAACCAGGGGCAGGAGGAGACGTTGGCGGTGCGCGCGGCCGGGTAGCGGCCCGGGCGGCCATTGGCCAGCACCCGTCCCGCGGTGTCGCATACCCAGATGTCGAGGTAGACGGTGTAGTTGTCGAGGATGACCGCCAGGCGGTCGCTGGTGGCCTGGAGCGTGTCCTCGAGCGGTGCGGCGCAGCGTGCGACCACCGCGGCATCGGTGGCCCACCAGCGCACGTCGCAGGAGCGCTCGTAGAGGTTGCGATCGATGATGTCGATCATGTTCAGCGCCAGGTCGCTGAGGCGGTCGCCGCGCAGCGCGGTCATGTCGCGCATCACCTGCTCGCCGATGCCCTCGATCACATGCGTCTTGGCATCGACCTCGCGGGTGAAGCGCGAGGAGAGCTCGCCGATCGACTGGGAGATCTCCTTGACCTCGTTGGCGATCACCGCGAAGCCCGACCCCACCTCTCCGGCATGGGCGCTCTCGATCAGCGCGTTGATGGCCAGCATGCGCGTGCGCGAGATGAAGGCGGACACATCGCGGGCATGCGCCGATGCGGTGGCGGAGAGGTCGAAGGCCAGGGGCACGATGCGGTGTGGCATAACGGCGAGTATACCGCCGGATCCCACCTTCCGGCAAGTGGGGCGAAGTGTATACCCGCTGATGCATCCGTCCCGGCCTTGCCTGGCGGGAGAGGCGGCCTAGCGCCGGCCTGATGCGCTCACCCCGGCGGCTGCGGGTGGGGCAGGAAGGTCTGGAGGTGCCGGATCAGCGCCAGCGACTCGCTGATCCCCATCGGCTTGACCAGGTGGGCGGTGGCGCCCAGGGCGAGGGAGCGATCCCGGTCGGAGCGGTTGTGCGATCCGCTCAGGATGACGACCGGGAGCTGCGCCAGGGAGGGGTGCGCGCGCAGGTGGTGCAGGATGGCGTGGCCGTTGACCTTGGGGAGCTTGATGTCGAGCAGGATCAGATCCGGCAGCGGCAGGGTCCCAGCCGCCATGGCATCGACGTGGCGCAGGGCGTTGGCCCCATCGCGGATGATGGTGAAGCGCACCTCGGTGCGCGACTCCTCGAAGGCGAAGCGCAGGAACTCGATGTCGCCCTCCGAGTCCTCGATGTGCAGAACATGGGGTGCGGAGCTTGCGATCATGGGAGTGCTCGGCGGGGTTGGCAGCCTGCTCATCGCCGCACCCGCGGTTCGATGGGGACGGTGAAATGGAAGGTCGAGCCCTGGTCGAGGACCGATTCGACCCAGATGGTGCCGCCATGGGCGATGACGATCTTCTTGCACAGCGCCAGCCCGACCCCGGTTCCCTGCAGGACATCATCGACATGGACGCGCTGGAACATGTCGAAGATGCGGTCGAAGTATTCCGCCTCGATGCCGATGCCGTTGTCGGCGATGGAGAAGGTCCACAGGCCGCCGGCGGCGGTGGCTGACACCCGGACCTGCGGTGCCGAGCGCCCATGGTACTTGATCGCGTTGCCGATGAGGTTCTGGAACACCTGGCCGAGCTGCAGCTTGTTGAAGCGGATGGTCGGCAGCTCCCCCAGGACGGTGATGGTGGCGAGCGCCTCGGTGATCGCGACGTGCAGGCTGCCGAGGGTGTCGCTGAGCACCTGGGCGGACGACACCTCCTGGTCGACGGCGACCTGCTGATGGCCGATGCGGGAGTAGATCAGCAGGTTCTTGATCAGCTGCTGCAGTCGCTTCGCCGCCTCCTGCGAGCGGTCGATGTAGTGGCGCGCCTGGTCGTCGAAGCTGCCGCGGTAGCGGAAGGTCAGCAGATCGAGGTAGTTGGCGATGGTGCGCAGCGGCTCCTGGAGATCATGCGAGGCGACGTAGGTGAACTGCTCGAGCTCGCCGTTCGCCAGGCGCAGGGCGGTGGCATGGGCGGCCAGATCGCGCTCGAAGGCGTCGCGCTGGATGCCCTGCGCGATGAGATCGGCGATGGTGGAGAGCCCATCGATGGTGTCGCGCTCGAGAAGCGCCTTGGAGGCGATCGCCATCACCCCGAGGATCTCCTCGCCGATCAGCAGGGGGTAGCAGGCGACGTCCATCACCCCCGCCGGGCGCATCCATGCCAGCTCGTCCGGCCAGCTGCCATCGCCGTCGGCCGCGTCGCGGCATAGCAGCCTGCGCCGTCCGCTGGCGGCCTGGCCGATCGCCGACTGCCCGAGCGGGATGCGCGCATGCCCCTGGTCAGCGAGCGTCGCCGCCCCGGCGCTGGCATCGAGCACCAGGGTGCAGGCTTCGCGTTCGAGGATCCAGATGCGGGCGAAGGCGGCGTCGAGATGGCGGATCAGCGCCTCGGTGCACGCCTGCATCGCCTGCCGCCGCGGCCACGAGGCCACCAGCGCGGCGCTGACATCCGCGCGCAAGGTCGCCTGCTGGCCGACCCGGCGGGCGAAATCCTCGCGCTGGCGGCGTTCGCTGAGGTTGAACATCGCCGCCACCACGCGCTGGGCGGCGCCGGTGCCGTCGCGGATGACCTGGCCGCGATCGAGGATCGGGGTGTAGGAGCCGTTGGCGTTGCGGAAGCGGTACTCCGCCCGCCAGACCGTGAGGGTGCCGGCGATCAGCGCGTCGATCGCCGACAGGATGAGCTCGCGGTCGTCGGGGTGGATGCGCTCGCGCCACCAGCCGATATGGCTGCCGACCTCGCGCTGGTCGTAGCCGAACAGCGCGGTGATGCTCTCGTTCCACCACACCGTGCCATTGGCGAGGTTCCAGTCCCAGATCACGTCATTGGTCGCGGTGGCGACGGTGCGCAGGCGCTGCTCGCTGACCATCACCGCCTGCTCGGCGCGGCTCTGCAGGGTGATGTCGCGGAACACCGCCAGCAGGCGCACCACCTCCCCCTGGCCGTCGAGGATGGGCGCGACCAGGACGTCCCACCAGCGCATGTGCCCGGTGCGGCTGCGCGCGCTGGCGGTGAAATGGCCGAGCTTGCGCTGCTGCGCCGCGGCCATGGCGCTGTGCGCCAGCTCGCGGGCGCGATCGCCCTCCGGCCACATCGACAGCCAGGAGAGCCCGATCACGGTGGTCATGTCGCCGCGCTGGAGCATGGTCAGCCCGCTCTGGTTGATGGTATCGACAGAGCCGCTGCGGCTGAGGATCAGCATGCCGTCCGGGCTGCTGTCGGAGATGCGCCGGCTGAACTCGTCGCTCTGCTGCAGCTCGGCGAGGGCGGCGTCGAGATCCGCCTGCTGGCGGGCGACGCGGCGCCCCATCGGCACCAGCACGAGCATGAGCCCCAGTGAGCCGACCGCGACCAGGGCGGTGAGCACGCCTGTTATCCAGCCCAGGGACGAGGCGCGCTGGGTGTGCAGCAGCCCGGAGTCGAGGCTCAGATCGATGATCAGCCCGGCTTCGGGGATGACCACCCAGATGCCGGCGGGCGTGCCATCCGGACCGCTCACCACCACCGGCTCCTGCTGCGGGTGCGCCAGGGCGGCGGTCAGCGCGCTGTCCGCCGCCGGGTCGCGGGTGGCGGACACGGCGATCAGATCGACCATCCGGCCGTCGATCCGGGTGAGGATGCGCGCCTCAAGGGCCGGCCCGAACCCCATGTCCTGCGAGAACAGCGAGCTTTCATCGCCGAACGAGCAGAACATCGCTTCCACGCCAAGCCGCTCGCCGTGGCTTGAGACCAGCGGGGTGACCAGGCGCAGCACCGGCAGGCGGCCGATGAGCAGCGCCTGTATCGCCGGACAGGCGGCATCGAGGTGGTCGATCGGGTGGTCGGGCAGGCGGCCGATGGTCGCGCAGCGTTCGAGATGGTCATCGAGGACCACCAGCCCCTGGATCATCTGGTTGCGGCTGGGCAGATCGCCGAGGTCGTCCAGGCAGATCGCCGACAGCTGGGCGGCGGAGATGTGGCCGTGCAGGTAGCGGCCGAGCGCGTCGCGCGGCTTGATGCGCAGCGCGATGCTGTCGGCGATGCTGCGCGACATGCGCAGCTGCTGCTGCAGCAGCAGCACCCGGGCGGTCAGCGCGCTGCGCAGCGACTTCTCGGTCCATTCCTGCAGCTGGTGCGACATGGTCAGGCGGGTCAGCAGCGCGATGATGATGCCGATCAGCGCCATGCCGGCGGTGGCGACGGCGATGATCGGCCAGATCGACAGCGTGCGGTGCGCCTGGTGGGAATGGCGCCAAGCGATGGGCCGGCGGGGACCGATCCAGGGAAATGAGGCGGATGACGAGGACGCTGATGGCGGGGCGGCCGCCAGCGGGACGGATGGCGCGGATGCTCCTGCTGACGTTGGGCTGCCGGCAGCTGGAGGTCTCACCGGGGGTCGTGGGGTGGTGGTCGCTGTCATGGGACCTGGTGCTTGCCGTCGTCCGGTTTCCGGATGGGGCGGTTCATCGGGGTCGAAGACGGCGAGCAGTGTATGCGCTGGGGCGATTCGGCCAGATGGAATGCCGGCTGAGTGCGGTTGGAATCGGCTGCCGGGTCCGGGTGCCGGCGGCATTCAGGAGGGTGCGGTCGTCCCCAGGGTGCGCCGAACGCCGTTGACCGCCTGGCCGGCATGCGGCTCACGGCCTGTCGGCCACGGCGGCATCCGTGGTCCCGATCCAGGAGCCGCCGGGCGTCATCTCCTGGGTGGAGGCGAAGTCTGTGCGCAGCTCGCGCACCAGCTCGAGCAGCGCAGCGTAGGACTCGGCCTTCACCAGGACGCGCTCGATGCCCAGGGCACGGCAATGCGAGCGCTCGCCGTGCGGCAGCGCGGCGCTCGACAGCAGCACGATCGGCAGGTTGGCGCAGCCGCCGATCGCCCGGATGCTGGCGATCAGCTCGGTGCCACGCTCATGGCGCAGGCGGTAGTCGAGCAGCAGGACATCCGGCAGCGCCCCGCGCATCGCCTGGCGGCCGAGGAAGGCCAGGGCCTGGGCGCCATTGGCGGACTGAGCCAGCTCGGCGATCCAGCCGACATCGCGGATGGCCTCGCGCAGGAGGTCGCGATCGGACGGGTTGTCGTCGATGATCAGGATGCGCGACGGCCTGGACATGGCGAGCACCTGGGTGGGAGCCGGGTCCTCCATGGTCGCCGGGCCGGATCCCTGATCCACCCGCAGGTCGGCGGACCTGGTACACCGTCCGGCGGGCGGCGGAACCGGCGCTGATGCGCGTCAGCGCAGGCGCCTGCGGCCAGCAATGCGGTTGGCGGTCGATTCGCGGATCACCAGGGGCACCTCACGCGGCTCCATCAGCAGCGGGCCCGCCCAGGCGCCGCCGCCGGAGGCCATCCAGCGCAGGCAGCGCTTGAGGAAGGCCTGCGCATCGGGGGCCTCGAGGGCGGTCAGCGAAGGCACCTGATAGGCCGCCGAGCCTTCGCCGTTGATGGCGGCGATGGCGATGTCGGCTCCCACCTCCAGGCCATGCTCATGCAGGGCGCGCGCCGCGCCGATGGCGGCGGGCAGGGTGACGGCGAGCAGGATGGGGGCAGGCCGGCGTCCGTCCTCGAGCAGGCGCTTCATGGCGCGGTACCCGGCGCCCAGCGGCCGCTCGTAGGGCAGCACCGGTTCGTGGATGAGTTCGCCGTGGTAGGCGTGCTCCGCCATCCACGAGCGGTAGCGGGCGATGCGCCCGGCGATCACCGGATTCTCGGGCTGGACATTGATGCAGTCGATCGCGCGACCACCCAGGGTGCCGAGATGGTCGAGCAGGCGGGTGATGAAACGGCCAGGGAACAGCGTGATCGAGGGCAGGCCGAGCGCACTCCAGTCCTCGTCCAGGATCACCAGCGGGTGGGCGAGCGACTGGAAGCGGTCGCGCAGGCGGTCGGGGATGGGCTCGTTGATGGGGACCAGGAAGACGCCATCGAAGCCGGTCAGGCAGTCCAACAGCAGGGGATCGTCCCAGTGCACGTACAGCATCGGCCTGATGCGCGCCCCCACCCCGGCGCCTGCATGGTCGAGCTCGAGCCGCCAGCGTTCGATGTCGGCCGAGGCGAAGGTGGGCGAGACGAAGGCGATCGACAGATGGCGCACCCCGGCGCCCTGGCGGTTGATCTCGACGCGCCCGTTGGCCCCCCGCGTCAGCAGGCCTTCGCGGATCAGGTGCTGGACCGCCTTGCGCGCGGTCATGTAGCTGACATCGGCGTCCACCGCCAGCTCGCGCTCGCCGGGCAGGCCGCTGATCGCGTAGTCGCCCTGCAGGATGCGCTTGGTGACGAGCTCGACGACGCTGCGATAGCTGCCCATGGATGATCCCGGGTGGTGCCGCGTGGTCTTGTACGCCGAAGAGGGCGCGATGCCACCGGCGATCGATCCCTGCGGGCGGTCCTGGTGGCGCGCCCGCGTCCCGGGGCGCTCGCGGCAGGCGCATCAGCGCCGGATCTGCACCCGCTCCACGGGCGCGCGGTGGACGTTGCGCACCATGTTCGCGTAGGACGGCGACAGGCGCTAGCAGGTGGAGAAGGAGGTCAGCCCGCCGTCCTTCTCCCCCAAGCGGCGGAAGATGCGCATCGATCTGCCGCACGCCGATGCAGAGATGGGCGGTCTTGGGCAGGGCCACGAATGCCAGGCTCGCGGCTCCCTTCAGATCGGCGGCGACGAACGTGTGCACCGCCCCCGGCATCCGGGCTTCAGGGCAAAAGCAGGCTCGCCAGACGCAGGCGCGCGCGGTCCCAGGCTTCGGCGTCCTCGCTCCAGTGACCGGCCTCGGGGCAGACGGTGGCGACGACCATGTCGGCCTGGGCCTGCTTGCCGGCGCGCGCCAGCAGCCAGAGGTACTCGTAGTCCTGGGCGCCGCGGCGCAGCGACTTGAGCGCGAAGCTGGCGATCGGTCCGTCGATGCCGATGTCGTGGCCGGGATAGTAGAGCAGGCCGTCGCCATTGATGCGGATGGCATCGCGTACGGGGTAGCCCTGCTTGCGGCTCTCATCGAAGTTCATGGGATCGTTCCACAGGTCGGTGAGGTACTTGGCCGGATCGGCGTTGATCTGGGCGTAGCTCATGTCCATGACCCAGCGGCTCCTCTCGCGGTGCTTGCGGTTCTGCGTATCGACCCAGTAGCAGCAGTCCCAGAACTGCCAGCCGCCGGTCTTCATCCGCCAGTTCATCCACACAATCGAGCGTCCGCCGAAGCCCGGGGCATCGACGTAGGGGCCGGCGCAGTAGCCGGCATTGACCGCCCACACGCTGTCGCCGCGGGCGATGATCCTGGGAATGTCCTCGATGCTCGGCTCGGAGTAGATGCTCACCTCGCCGGCCGCATAGCGGTTCCATTGCGGGGTGGCGATGTAGGTGCTCAGCTTGGCGCCGACCGCTTCGCGTACCCAGTCGCAGCGCTGCTTGGAGGCGAGGAAGTCCTGGTCGGAATGCGGCTCGTCCCAGATGTAGCCGAACAGCACGGCATCGAGCCTGGATGCCCCCCAGCGCGTGACGATGGTGCGGCAGCTGTCCTTGAAGGCGGCCTCGCTGTCGCCCTCCGGGCTGATGCAGGCGACATTCTGCCCCACGCCCTTGCCGACGCGCTGGGTGAAGCCGGTGCCGGTGTAGTACTTAAGGTAGCGTGCGGTCACCTCCTCCAGGCCGCTGCCGCCGCAGATGCTGAAGTTCAGGCGGTGCTGATGCGCCATCTGGAAATGGCGGTCCTCGATCGCCTTGAAGGCATCGCTGTCGATGTCGTTGCCGGCATGGTAGCCCCAGCGCAGCTGCTCAGGGCCGGTATAGAGGTAGCTGTGGAAGTGGGTCTGGGCGGGCAGGGTGATCGGCCACACCGTCAGCGCGGCGCTGATGGTGCCGAGCGCCTGCTGCCCGGCGGTGACGGTGAAGCTGCCGGTGTATCTGCCCGGGGCGGCGTCCTCGGGGACGTAGAGATCGACCCACACCGGCTGGTTCCTGCCCGCGCCGACCGGGAAGGGGGCGCCGAAGCGGGTGGCCGAGAACGGCACCATCTGGGTCGGCTGCTCGCCGGCGGTCGCCCCCGGGAAGGGGTGGGAGGNNATTGGGCCGGCCGTCCTTCGGCTTCTTCGACTTGGTCGAGGCGCCACCGGTGTCGGCCCGGGGCCCGTGGGAGGCGTCGCCGCGCGAGCTGACGGTGACGGTGAGGTAGTGCTCGACGAAGAGATCGATGTCGGCGACCGGGATGCCTGCGCCCGGACCGGCGAAGGCGCTGGGGACCACGGTCACCGCCTGGAGCGGAGTCGCATCCGCATGCACGATGATCTGGAATGCGACATACTCGTTGCGCGCGGCTGCGAGCGTCACCGTGTGGTGAGCGCCATCCCAGGCCAGGTTGGCGGCCACCGGCGCATCTCCGGGGGCGACCTTGATCGATTCGCCGACGCACCACAGGGTGTCGGCTGCCGGTGCTGCGGCGCACAGGGCCAGGAGCAGGGCGGGGAGGGTGGGCA
>PLEW01000050.1 GCA_003136555.1 Planctomycetota bacterium
AATTACTGTGGTCAGGCTCAGCGTGGTGGGATGAACCCGAAGCCAAGCCGCACCTCGGCAATGGTGGCATAGTCGCAATGCTTGGTATCCATGCGCCAACCCCAGCAGGCTTGGTACCAGGCGACCTCGCCGCTCGGAATCTCGACCCAGCGCCGTCCGGTGAAATCGATCGGTACGGCATAATCGCGCATGCCATTGCCGCCGATCTGTATCAGCAGGGTGGCACCGCTGCCATCACCATCGATCTCCAAGCCCACGCCGCGACGGCCGGTCAGATCCAGCCTGCTGTTCCAGGATGGGAGTGCATCAGTCTCCCAGTTGGCCTTCTCCACGGCGTGGTCGGCAACCACCCGTAGCCGATCGCCATCCCGGGATACCACCGAATATCCCCGGTTGTGAACCTCCTGATGTGCTGCCGGCATCATCAGGAGGTTCGCCGGCACGCCTACGGGCTTGGCTGACTTCTGGTCATTGCCGGCGGTGAAGATGTCGCTCGCTACGCGCTGCCCCTGTGCCGACCCATCGCCGGCGACGGCCACCTGATTGCCATCGGGAACGAAGGCCCACAGCACGCGGATGATGAAGCCGGGTACCTGGGGACGGTCGGGATTGTCCAGCTCGACAGGCTCACCGGCTTTCACGAACTGGCGCGGTCCGAGCGGTCCGTGCTCCTGGCTCAGCTGCCAAGGGATGTCGCCTGCGGTCCGTGTCAGCACCCGTACCGGAACGATGGCATAGCCTTCCGCCGTTGCCCTGGCAACCTGGACCAGTGGCGATACGAGATGATGGCTGCGGCCCGGCAGGCCCGGGGCGGGAACGGTCAAGGTGGCCTGTAGGCGGGCATGCTGCTCGTCACTCATCAAGCGGCTCACCGCCTTCCAGTCGGTGACGGCCTGGAGCATGCGTTCGGTCAGTCCGAACTGCAAGAGGCTGGCGGCTGAGACGCTGAACATAGGCTCGGGTCGGCTCAGGCCCTGGGCGCCGCCATAGTGCCCCTGGCTGAGGAAGAAGTGGGCATCGAGCATGCGGGTGGCGGCACGAGACGGCGAATCGAGCTGGACCGGAGCGTTCCAGCCACCGGTGGTGAATGGACATGAGCCGCGTAGCAGACGCCGGGTCGCATTGAAGCGGTACTCGAAGTTGCATCGCGGCGCGCTGCCGGAGCTGTCATGGGCCGCTACCGGCTGGGGGATGTTCTGGTAGACCAGGGTGGCGAATTTCCGGTAACCCCAGTCCCCATCATAGCAATGGATCTCGGCCCCGTCGAATTCGGTATTGGCGATATGGCAGCGTTCCACCATGCCGGCGAATTCACGCGCCATCTCCTCCAGCAGCGGGGAATCGTTGTCGGGGACGAAATTCTGCCCGTAGGGGACGACCAATCCCGCCCCGTCGCCACCCACGGCGTGCGCAGCCCTGACGGTACCGCAGACGCCGCGCCGACAGCCGGTCAGCAGCCAGCTGTTGTGTTCGGTCGTCTCGAAGGAGCCGACCTCAACCAGTTCATCGTCGAGACGCACCACGTTGTATTCGAATAATAGCGGCAGGTCGCGCGGTCGGCCGAGCGTGTGACCATCACCCAGCAGCATGGGTACGGGTGACGAGGGAGTGAAGGCGATGGTCCGCTCATCCGCGCCCACCGCCTGCGCCACCGTCCCCTTCACCCAGCTCGCCAGGCGGCGGTCGGGCCGGGTGCCGATGCGTATGGCATCATTCATGCCGATGCCGCCGCTGACATAGTGGAGCTTGAGCAGCATGCCCTTGGCCGCGACCTCATCGCTGAACGCGCGCAGATCCTCTTCGCCGCGCGGGAAGACCGCGCGATTGATGTGCACGTGGCCGTTGCGGCCAGGCCAGAAGTTGTCGCTGCGCCAGGTCTGGGTGTAGAGATAGATCTCCTTGGCCTGCATGCGCTGTGCGAAGGGAATTCCGGCACGCAGCTCAGCGAGGTCCTTCCCATCCAGGATGAGCTGGCTGCGATCGGCGTAACGTAGCTGCCACCTCTGCATCCAGGCCCTGGCGGCATCCAGGGTCCAGGAGCCGGAGACACGAGGATGCGGCAGTTGCTCATCGACCCAGATATGCAGCAGCGCCTCGTCCTCGTCCGCATCGTCTGCCGCCACATAAAGAGCAACGCCGCCGAGATTCCCAGGAGCGACGGGATGACCGAGGTGGTCCCAGCTATATTCGAACCAGCGGTCGTTGCTACGCACCTCGGACATCCAGTCGAGGTCGATGGCGCGTAACCGGTGTGCGCCAGAGATGTCGTGGAAGGCCATGCGCAGGATCGCCCGGTCGGTGGCGATGCCAGTCAGGGCGGCGATACGCCAGGCGCAGTGACGGACTCCACGGCTGACCGCGAACTCCACCTGCCGGAGGCCATCGGCGGAACGGGCGATGAGGCGGTCCGGGCCATTGAGGCGAATATCGCAGAGCGGGATGGTTGTCGGTGTGCCCTGGGGATCGCGATCTACGACCGTGAAGACCGGCAGATCAGCGCGGACCGCGAGCGCCTTGCCGCTGGGATGAGCGATCAGGTGCTCGGGACCGCCACGCTCGTTGAAGGCAATTTCCAGGGCCGGGCTGCTGAACGTCACCGTCGCAGCTGCGGCCAGCGCGGTGGGCGACGAGACCGCGACGATGAGAAGAAGACGGATGATCAGGGGTTTAAGCGCGAATTCGTGGAACAGGGCGCAGCCATATCGGCGCGGATCCGCCATCGCGTTGTCCGGTGCAGCGAGCTTTGGCAGCATATGCTTATCGGGCCGGGCAGCTATGGGAATGGAGCGATGAAGCCACATCGGCGAATTCCTCAATGGCGTTACTTGGCCTGCTGATCCAGCTTTTCTTGTTCAAGCGACTGCTTGATCGCATTGTTGAATTGGTGATCGAAGTCGGTGGGTGACTTCAGAACAGCCGGCGCGACGACCACTTCGCCGTAGGTGCCGCCATCCCAGCGCAGGTTTCGCAGGGTGAGTGTGGCGTGGTTCTCCCATCCCTGCTTGCCAATGTCGCTCCTGGTTCCGTCCTTGGCGGTCACCGAGCCAGTAGGGGAAAACTGTAATTGGGTCAACGTCTGCCAGGACGTCAGCTGTTCGGTGCTGTGTTCATCAATGGGACGTAGATCGGCAAGGTTGACCCTCACCGTCTGCCAATCCGGAGATCCCTTCAGATGGTGCAGCGTGTAGTAGGTACNNGTACCGCTGCGCCCGGAAAAGGCACCCCATTCGTTGGCAAAGAACGTCACCACCAATGAGCAATCCTTGCTTGGATTCACATCGACGGCCAAGGTGGCACCGTCCGGCCCGCGCCATTTCGGATCCTTCACCTTGCGCGTGATCGCGGTCCACAACGGCGGGTGGTCCCAGTTCAGCCGATACCAGTCCTGCCAGCCACGTAGACCATCGTCGATCATGCGCTCATGCGCGACGTCGGTCGCTTGCACTCTGGCAGCCGCAAGCTGCTGGCCTGACAGGACCAGGACACGAGAGCTATAGGTGAAAAACGCTGAATTCCCCGATCCCGGCGATTGGGCGATGTCGCGATAGCGTGCAGGCGTTTGGTAGCTGACGTTGGCGTAGGCGAACAACGGCTGGCTTATGCTGCTGATCGGGCACTCCGCGGTCCATTGCGCTCCGTTGCTCTGCGTGGGCGCGCTACGCCAGAAACGGGTCAGGCTGTGAGGATCATTCGAGTAGTAGACCTGGACGGCGGTGATGGAAAGTGACGCATCCACGGTAACCGCCAGCAATGGCGCCCCCGACGTCGGCGACAGGCTCATTGCCAGCTGAGGTGCGGTCGGATTGACAAAGGCATGCCTCAGGTACTGCTCAAAGAACAGGTGCTGCGTGAGCTGATGATCATCGGTGTGCCGGTGATTGAGATGCGGCGAGATGCTCACGCGCAGCAGCTGGTCGGGAACATCGCGCCAGGTCCAGGCGAAATGGTTGAGATTGGCGTGGAAGTCGTTGGTTGGTGAGAGCCACAGGATCGGGCAGGTGATTCGCGGGATATATGCATTGTCGGATATGGTGGCGAGCAGCAATGGCGAGTCGGTGCTGGGAATGGCGCCCGGCACTTGCTCGGCGACTTCCATCGGGACGTCGCCTGATCCGCCGCAAGACGGCACTGCGGCCTTCACCCGCTTGTCGATCGCGCAGAGGTTGGTGGTCAGTTTGCCGCCCATTGAATGACCATACACGCCCAGGCGCTCGGCATCGATCTCTGGCTGGCTTTCCATGAACGTCAGGGCCCTGCGCGCTGCGACCAGCACCACGAACCAATTGCTGTTGCGCGGGGACTCGACTGGATCGAGGGTATAGTCATCCGGGAGGAGCGAGCCGGCGAAGTGGTTGACCTTCTGGCGTTGCGGGACGTGGGTTGCATCCAAGGCACCCCAATCGGTGTTGGGGCCATCGTAGCTGCCCTGGAACCGGCCCAGATTGAAGCGGTTGCCGCCCCAGTTGATCGAGATCGAGGCGTAGCCACGTCGCGCGTCGGCAATGGCGCAGTCGAGACTCGCCGACTGACCGCCGCCATGGATCTGCATCAGCCCTGGCAGCCTGCTGGCGCCTTTCGGGAAGGCATAGAGCAGACCCAGCTTGGCGATCACGCCCTTGAAGGTCCCGATATCGATGCGCACCACGCGGCAAATGATGCCATCGGCATCCCATTCCTTGCATACCTGGACATTGAGTGGATCGCGATGCGGATCGAAACCTTGCCACAACTGGTCGAGCGTGGTCGGGATGATGCCATCCTGGAGGGGCGGCAAGGTATCAGCCGCCGTCCCTGGGAGCTCGGTGTACATTGCGGCAAGGAGGATGACCAGGGACAGGGCCGAAGGGCGGGTCATGGTAAAGCCTGCGACGATCTGACGGTGCGCGATGAGCTCTGTGGGCTGGTCCCTGCGTGCATCCATCCAGCAGCATACCCTGGCCGGGCGCGCGGGGAGGACAGGGGCTGGCCGACGATGATATCGTTATCATCCATGATGTATGATCTACGCGCGAAAGTCCGACTTGTTGATCATGACTACGGCATTTGAGAAATCGAATGGTATTGTTCTGCAATAGGCGCACGCCGCATACCGTATCCCATGAGGAAAGGTGGGAGTCCCTGCTCGTGAATGGACTGTTGATTATCCCCCTTGGAATGATAACGTTACCAGAACCATCATGCCCCGTCGACCACGCGCCCACTCCACCCCAGCCAGCGGCCGCGTCACCTTGGCGCAGATTGCTGCTGAAGTGGAGCTGCCGGTGATGGCGGTATCGCGCGCCCTCAATGGACGACCTGGCATGGTGTCCGAGGAGCGACGCGTTCGCATCCTCGCGGTGGCCAAGCGTCTCGGCTATCGGCCAAACCTGATGGCGCGGGCGATTCAGACGGGCCGCTCGCACATCATCGGCGTATCGGTGCCACCGATCGGGGATTTCGGCTCGCGCATGGTGTGCGGCATCCATGAGGTGCTTGTCGTTTCCGACCATCTTCCGCTGCTGCATTGGCGCACGCCAGATCCGAGCGCCGATCCGGAGCGCATCCGCAGCGCCGAGCTCGCGGTGGTCAATGCCCTGCTCGATTATCGGGTCGATGGCGTCATCCTGTTCCCCGCAGATGATTGGGTGCTGGATCTTCATTTCCGGGAATTGCATCGCCGTGGGGTGCCGCTGGTGACGGTCGATCGCCAGCTGCAGCAGGTCGCCGCCGATTTCGTCGGAACCGATGACCGCTACGGCGCACGTCTTGCGGCCGAGCACCTGCTCGCGCTCGGACATCGCCAGGTCGCTCAATTGGCTGGAGCGATGAGCTATGGCACCTACGCGGATAGGAGCGACGCTTTCGAGGAGACCATCCGCTCGGCCGGCGGGACATGCGTGACGCTGGAGAAGCCCGCCCTCAGCGAGCTAGCCGGCACGATCTTTCAGACCAACCGTCTGCTCGATTCCCGGCCGCGTCCCAGTGCAGTGTTCCTCGCTCACGACCACCTCGCCTCAGGAGTCTTCGCCGCGGCGGCAGCGCGCGGACTGCAGATACCACGCGATCTGTCGGTGATCGGCTTCGCCGACCTGGCGCATGCCGCGTTGCTGCATCCGCCGCTCACCACCGTGCGCCAGGATACTGAGGCGATCGGCAGGCGCGCTGCGGATCTCGTGCTGCGCCGGTGCCTGGGCCAGGAGATCGGCGAGCCGGTGCGATTGCGGCTCGTGCCAGAACTCATCGTGCGGGCATCGACGGCCAGTATCTCGCAGGGACGCGAGTGACGGCGTTCTCTCAAAGATCAGCTGGCGACGGGAAGGCTTGGCGCATTGGCCGGCTCCGGGCAAGAGTAGAGAAGATGCCAATGCTCTTTGCTGTCAAGTTCATAGCCGAACCGAATGGGTATCAGGAGCATATCGTCATTTAATCGGCTATCAGCGAAGCTGAGATCATAGAAAGGTGTCGCTCAGATGTCAGGAAGCAGTCAACGATTGGCTTTGTCGGCGCTGATCTGTCCCTGGTCGGCTCGCGAATCGTACCGCTATCGCTCAGCGTCTTGCCATGCTCTCCTTTGGCGCGGACAACGCGACCGGGCCGAGACGGCTTGCGCCCTGGAAAGGCAGCATCCAGCCAGGATATTCCAGTGGTAATGCGCTGACCATATCGAGCGCGGCGATCTCATCCGGCGTGAGCTCGACGTCGACGGCTGCCAGATTATCTTGCAACTGTTCGATGCGCTTGGCTCCGATAATGACCGAGGTCACCACCGGTTTGGACAGCAGCCATGCGAGGGAGATCCGTGCCGGACTGCACTGGTGGGCTCGGGCGATGGGCGCCATGGCATCCAGTATGCGCCATGTGCGCTCCTTGTCGACGAGGGGGAAATCGAATTCTGTGCGGCGGGAGCCCGCTGGTTTCTGGTTGTCGCGACTGAACNNCAGCGGGCTCCACACCAAGAGACCGGTCTTTTCGGCTTCGAGAAGCGGCACGATATCACGTTCGAGGTCTCGGCCAGCGATGGAGTAGTACGCCTGCAGGGTATCGAAGCGGGCGAGTCCCTTGAACTGGGAGATGGCGAGGGCCTTGGATATCTTCCAGGCTTGCCAATTGGANNGCCGATGTAGCGGACCTTGCCCGTCTGCACGAGGGTGTCGAGTGCGCGCAGCGTCTCCTCGATCGGGGTGATGACATCGGTGCCATGGATCTGGTAGAGGTCGATGTAATCGGTCTGAAGGCGGCGCAAGCTCGCATCGATGGCGTCCATTATGTGGCCCCGCGACGCCCCGACATCGTTGCGCCCTGAACCGACGCGGCCGAAGACCTTAGTGGCCAGGACCATATCCTTGCGTGCGATGCCGACATTCCTCAGCGATTGCCCGAGTAGGCGCTCGCTGTCGCCATCGGAATAGACATCGGCCGTATCAATGAAATTGATCCCAGCAGTGATCGACGCCTGTATCAGCGCATCCGCTCCTGCCTGATCGACGCCTCCGATCGCCTGCCAATGCCCCTGTCCAGCGCCTATGGTCATAGTTCCCAGGCAAAGAGTTGAGACCAGCAGTCCGGTATCGCCGAGAGTCGTATAGCGCATAGAGTGCCTCTTTGGTGATGAAGATGGTTTGGGAGGATACTGTTCGGTTAGAGCGGTCGGCGGTTCGCGCTCATGAAGGGTATGGACTCAGATGTCACCTGCGCATTCGAAACAGGCGTGAGCCGATGGCGTTGCGCACCTACGACAATTGCGGCAATGGCTCTGAAGCATTCACCCGCAGGAAGCCCCGACACCCTGCATTGGCCAACAGTATGCAGGTCTGACTGCGATCAGTCATCAGATTCATACCGGGCTCATCCGATGTGGTCTCTGCGAAGCATACTCACCGTGCATTCCATGCAGATAGATCCCATCAGGTCAATATCATTTCACCTCATTCTGCCTTTGGCGGCGGGGACCGGCATGTTGAGACCTCAACGGCTCACCAGCGCTCTCATGGATCGCTCCATTCACCAGGTTCATCTGCTGACCTGCAACATCGACCGTATCTCGGCACCAGAGTCACCTTGTCCGGGCCACTCGCTCACGGCGGCTGCGTCATCCTTTTGCTGCACCTGTCGGACGCAGAGAGCGTGCAGCGGACTAGGGTGCGGGCGTCCCCAGGCGGAACTCGCTGAATTGG
The DNA here is from genome assembly GCA_003136555.1 of Planctomycetota bacterium. Taxonomy (GTDB): domain Bacteria; phylum Planctomycetota; class UBA11346; order UBA11346; family UBA11346; genus BOG-1363. The sequence goes on from PLEW01000050.1 coordinate 8,154, forward strand.
ATGCCGAAAACCTCAGGATCGCGCTTCGTGGTAACCAGCATGCGATAGGTACGGTATGCAGTGGTGTTCTCGAATACCACTGCGGGCCCCCAGGCCTTCCTCCCGGGATCGGCCTTAAGTCCGGTACTGCCGGAATAGAGGAGGGTGAAGGCTGAGCTGCCTTCCTCCTCGGCATGCACCTGGTTCGAGCCTTCGATGGTGATGGAAAGCGGGTCGCGGCCACTCTCATCGTTGGCGGTGGCGATCTGGAAGGCGGTCACCACCACGGCGCTCCGCACGTTGACTACCAGACCCGAGCCGATGCCGGTGCGATGCGTGCCGTCATCATAATTATTGTAGTACTTGGTGGCGAGATTGCTGTCGAGGGCGTTGGCCGCCACTTCGCTGTTGGTTATGACGGCACGGTGACTGGCGCCGGCCTGATCCGTCGCTTTAAGCGCCCACACCGGATCACTTGCCCAGAGCAAGGTGGTCACCGTCATCCCCGGATGGATGCCAAGCGCGATGGGTGGAGGGCCCGGGGGATCTGCTTGGACATTGGCTGGCGCAGTGCGGCCGCCACTGCCGGATGCGGGCGGCTGACCATCGGCAGCAGTGCTGCCAGCAGGAGGTGAATACGCTGGGGGCGCCGAGGGGCGCAGAGCCAGGACCATGACGGCGATCAGCAGGACGAGGATGCCGAGCGTCACCTGGGTGACGGATGGCGAGCGCTGTGCCGCTTGCGGGAAACCGACCCGCCGAGGCACCGGCTCTCCCCTTGGTCGGTTCTTGAGCACTGCATCAACCGTGCCGAGACCTGTGCCCAAGCTGGTCCTGACCATGCTGGAGCGGGTGATTTGACCTGAGGCCAGCGCCTCGCCAAGTTCCTCATGGGTGAATGGCCCGAGTTCCGACATCGTGGTGCCGATCACATAGTAACGACGTGGGTCCACAACTCATCATACTCGACCCATGCCTGGTGTGCAACAGCGCGGATAAGCGGGATAGCGCAAGGTGTTGCGATATTGCAACCTTCCTGAAAGATGAAATTGCGTCTCCGGTGAATTTGGGTCCCGGCCACCGCATGGTGATCCTATCGCCATCTGTTTATGCCTCATTGACAGCTGTAGCGACAGCTATCCTCGGCATCGATCCTCCAAGCTGATATGGTCAAGCGCTGACCTGGAGGGTGCACTGCCGCTTGTTATGAAATCAGCCGAAGCTTCGGGCACGATCCAAGGCCCCCAGGAAGCGTGTGGAGGTCGGCAAGGATTGCCTGAGCCCGAAAGGAGATCGCGGCATTCCGATGATGGGCACGACGGGGGCATCAATGATGCTTTCGGAATGGATGTGATCTCCCAAGTCTCACGGTTGCCTGCTCCCGCTGACTCGTAGCCTACCGGCAGGAGCACCTCCATGAACCAACCCCTGAATCCCGAGAATGCGGCGGAATTCACTCAGGTATTCCAGGTCTCGGCCATCCTGTTCGCGCACGAGAAATTCCAGGACAAATCCCGTCATCCCGATCTGCGTGAAGAGGACCGTTTCATGAAGACCTTCATGAAGGTTAAGGATTTGCGATCACGCTGCCTATCGGAATTCAGGCAGGGGAAATCGGAAGCGCATTCTGCCGAGGTGCAGCGATGACCATTCGGCTCATCTTGGCGACCATGTTCGCCATCGGCCCTTTCGCATTCGGCGCGGACGCGAATCCGCCTCAAGGCTCCTTTTCAGGCCCTGGTGCCCCTCCATTCACACGACTTGATGGCAAATCCGGCGCGAATCCGCCTGAGGATGCAGATGGCAACTTCCTGATTGGCCCTGACTACGTCCAGGCGCCGGAATTCAAGGTCGTCTCCGGCGTTCCGCAGGGCAAGGTGCAGCAGTTCACCCTGAATTCGAAGGATGGCACGCTGTTCAATCCTGGAATTGCCAGGGATGTCTTCGGCACCGTGGACCCCAGCAATCCCAAGACCCTGATCGTCCAGACCCATCCGATCGATTACACCCGCACTATCACGGTATATATCCCTGCGCAGTATGTGCCGGGCAGCGCCGCACCCTTCATCGTCACCCACGATGGTCCAGGAATGGGCCACCCGGACATGAGTCTGCCTCATGTCCTCGACAACCTCATCTATCAACGCCGTGTCCCAGTGATGATCGCCATCATGATAAGTAATGGGGGCGGAGACGCCCAGGGGCACGAGCGCGGCCGCGAATACGACACGATGTCGGGACTCTACGCCGAGTACATAGAAACGCAGGTACTGCCCAAGGTGGAGAGGAACTACGAGGTCAAGCTGACCAAGGACCCGGAGGGGCGCGCAACCTTGGGTACCAGCTCAGGCGGCTCGGCTGCGCTCATCATGGCCTGGTATCATCCGGATCTCTACCGCCGTGTGCTGACCTTCTCAGGCACCTTTGTGAATCAGCAATGGCCATTCGATCCTGAGACGCCCGATGGCGCATGGGATTTCCACGCGAAGCTCATCCCCGGAAGCGAACCCAGGCCGATTCGCATCTTCATATCCGTCGGCGAGCACGATCTGTACAACCCCAACGTCATGCGCGATGGCATGCACGACTGGGTGGAAGCAAACAACCGCATGGCGAAGGTGCTCAAGGCCAAGGGCTATCACTACCAGTATGTGGCGTGCCTCAACGTTGGGCACGGTCTTGGCCCGGCGCATGATCAGATACTCCCACACGCCCTGGAATGGTTGTGGAAGGGCTATGCGGTGAAGCGGGCCAGGTGATGTCGGGGTGTGGTGGCAAGCGCTGCTCTCCCGGCATAGGGAGTCATGGTGCGGGAATCGCTGACGGCACATGGCCAGAGTTCCGAGTAGAAGCTGGCCTGAACGGGTCACGGCACGGCGGGAAAGGCCTGGAAGCCTGAACTATGCTCCAGGCAGAGCACCGCTAGGCGCTGCATGCCTCATTCTTGCCGATCAGCCGAATATCCTGCGCCAACGAACCGTTCAAGCGTCAGCGGGAGGGCTGCTGATCAACGGTTGCTGCCTGCCCTGTGCGATAGATTCCCATCCCTTGGGAGAAAGGACCCTCGCCTTCAGGCGTTCCCTTTAGGATTTCGCTTTGGGGCATTGGTGCATTCATCGCATCGGTCGGAGAGGTAATCAGCGAGATCGGCAAGACAAGCATCAAGGTCCAGCTTGAGCATCGTGATGACGCTGAAATCGCGTTAGTCGTTCATCTATAAGCGAGCGACGCTGACTTGTGGCGGCGCCGCCCGCAATCTATCCCAACCTGTGCGCTTTTGCGCAGCTGTCGTCGAGTTGGTTCTGAGCAATCATCATAGTCGTGCACTTCCCACAGGGGGCTCACCCAACTGCAATCGGCGATGCATCATCGCCGAGGCGTCGAACACCGCCAATCTGCCATTAATCGGCAATGGCATTCGGCGTCCGTGCTTGCGAGCACCACGATCATCTCACCCAGGCCGGCGCTCAGCAGATCCGGAGCCTGGGTCTCGAGCAGAATGCCATGCATCAGCGATGTGCATGCGTGCCGTGAGGGAGCACTCGTCATAACCGGGCCGCAAGGACATCATGTTGTCGTAGATCCGGTTGCGAATATCCAATACGCTCACAAACTGCCGCCATGGACGATAAGGGCAGTCGTACGCCATCAGGCAGCTGGATACGGGGCCGCCTTCTCCCACGGACGGCAACGACACCCAGCCGTGACGCTCTTGCCGCCGAGCCGGCAGAGATCGTCATCCTGTTCTCCAATCGCCGTCCGGTACGTCTGCGCGGCATTGTCAGCCGAGCCATCGCGACCACGATGACGAGCCAGATACTGCGCTTTCCCGGAAGCACCATCTTGACCGAACTGTTCGATATCCCCACCCATGCAGCCGTATCGATCGAGGTCGTGCCCGATGGTACCGGACCCAGGGAGGCCCAGAACCTGGTCATGAGGGGAGAGGATGCCCGTCGCCTTCGCCTCAGCGGCGAGGAATTCCTGAATGGGCGGATCCATCATGCGCCCAACGGCGCTACGGTTGCGCAGCCCGGGATGCCAGCAGCCCCAGCGGCGTCGGCGCCTCTCATCCTGCATGTCGACGACTGCGAGGATGACCGCGAGCTGTTTGCGCGAGCCTTCGCGAGAAGCGGCCTCAAGGGGATACTGATGAGCGTCGCCGGCACCGCCGAGGCGATGAACTTCCTCCAGCAGTCTGAGGCGACTCGCGAGCATCCACGGCCCAGGCTCATCGTCCTTGATCTGAACCTGCCCCGCTTCGACGGTATCGATTTCCTTGATGTGCTGCGTGCGAGTGCCACCTTCAAGACCATTCCCGTCATCATACTCTCCGGCTCCGATAGCCACGCGAACATGGATAGATGCCGTGAGTTGATCATCGAGGACTATGTGGTGAAGCCGACGACTCAGCGGGGTTTGGCCGAATTCATTGAGGCCCTGTCCCACTGGATCGTTGGCACGGCTACCCGGCACTCTGCATCGACCAAGCATCCCCAGTAGACGGTTAGGTTCAATGTGGGGATGGCATGGTGGTGGGCATGCGCACGCGTGCGCCTGGCTGAGTAGTGCAGCCCTCTTGTGACGGACCGCTTAAACATAGTCGGTTGAACTATTTACGTGCATTACATCGATCCTGGAGGGCCTGCGCCGACGATGCTCCTGTCACCGGCTTGGACCAGTGTGGACTCGGACAGAGGGTCCGTGCCCGAGCATCCTCCTCAGCCCAGGTAACTGACGCTTTCGTCACCTGCCGTCAGACGTCCATCCATGGACCTGCGGTTGCAGAGCCATCCATCCTGAGCGATACTTCACTGTGCCTCGTCTCCGCGTCCTAACAGGTTCCCGCCACGACGCGCTCATCCCCATTCCCATCCTGGGGGATTTGAAACTCGGACGCTCCCACGAATGCGGTGGGCACCTGCCAGATGATCGGGCGAGCCGCGTGCATGCCCGGGTTCAGTTCCGCAATGATGCCCTCTGGATCGAGGATCTCGCCTCCGACAATGGCACCTGGGTAAACGGTGTGCGTCAGCAGCAGGTCCGGATCGGTCCCGGAGACATCATCCAGATCGGCGGCACCACGCTGCGCTGCGAGGACGGGACGGCCAGCAGCGATGCGACCCTGGTGCAATGCCTGCTCGTCATCCAGCGGCTGCTGAGCCGGGATGAGGAGCACATCATCGAGCGCAGCATCGAGACCCTCTTCCTCGTCCTTCCGGCGACGCGCTTGTCGCTGTTCACGGTGACCCAGGCCGGCGAAGTGCTCCAAGGCATCACCACCACCCGCAGCACCACTGCGAGTGGCCATATGAGCCATGGCTTCGCCCAGCGCGTGCTGGCAGAAGGCCGGGCGATCATCCTCGAAGCGAGCACGGATTCGCAGTCGCTGAACCTGACCATGCGCGAGCAGAATGTACGCACGGCCCTCGGGGTTCCCGTGCTCCTCGCCGGCAGACCGGCGGGGGTCCTGCTGTGCGACAATCTCGACGAGCCGGGCAGGCTGGGGGCATCCCATCTGCGGATCATGGAGTTCGCGGCGGAAGCGCTCGGTCATGTCTTCCAGCGCCACGCCATGCGTCGGCTGGAGACGCAGCAGGCGCATGCAGCCCAGGAATTCCTCGCTGCCCGACGCGTCCAGGAGCAGATCTTCACCAAGGACCCCGGTGCGCTGCATGGTCCGATGCGCTGGTCGGTCCTCTATCAGCCTGCGCTCGCCCTGGGTGGTGACTTCTATGACGTCAACCAGGATGAGCTCGGCACCACCTGGGTGGTGGCGGATGTCTCCGGCAAGGGGGTGCCTGCGGCTTTGGTCGTCAGCCTGCTCAAAGCCTTCTGCAAGTGCCTGTATCCACGCCTGCTCTCACCACGGCAGCTGATCCTCGCGCTGGATGGACTGCTCCGCGGTGAGATCCCTACCACCATGTTCCTGACCATCGTCGTCATCCAGGTGGCTCCGGACGGGGCCATGGTCTCCAGCGCCGTCGGCCATCCACCGATCCTGGTGGCGCGCGCCGATGGGATGGTGGAGACGATGGATGGGACGCAGGGCATGCTCTGCATGTGGCCGCATGCCCTGCTGGAGGAGCGCATCACCGAGCGCCGCTCCACCCTGGCAGCGGGAGATCGCGTCGTGCTGTTCACCGACGGATTGATCGAGGCGATGGACCCCAAGGGTGAGCTGTTCGAGATCGAGCGGGTGATGTCCCAGATCTCCGCCTCGCGAGCATTGGAGCCCGATGCCTGCCTGCGCCGCATTTTCGATGATGTGGTGTGCTTCGCCGCCGGGGCGACCTGGAACGATGATATCACCATGGTCATCGGTGGCCGATGAGCAGCGATTTCGACATCACCAGGCATGATGCCGATGCGCAGGGTGAAGCGCAGCGTGGCTGGCTGCGCTTCGGTCAGGGTGCATCCAACCCCGGAGATCCCCTGATCACGCGAGATACCAAAGGCATGTCCTCGCGCGATCCCGTCGACCTGATACCGCCCCAGCTGCCAACGGTCCCGGGACCTCTTGGCGATGATGTGCGTTGGCAGACGCGAGGGTGGATCGGCGGCGGTGGGGGTGGCGACGTCTTCGAGGTGGGCGATCTGCGCCTTGGCCGCCCAGTGGCGGTCAAGGTCCTGCCCATCGCCGCATCGACCGACCCCATCCGAGTGGCGCGCTTCATCGAGGAGGCCCGCACCACCGCCATCCTCGACCATCCCAGCGTCCTGCCGATCCACGATCTCGGACGGACCGCGGACGGCCGCGTCTGGTTCACCATGCGCCTCACCGGCGGCCAGCCGCTGTCGGAGCTGATCGCCGATCTGTGCACGGGGAAACTGGTAGAGGCGATCGCTGCGATCACCGACCGCGTCGAGCTCATGGTGCGGATCTGCGAATCGATCGCCTATGCGCACAGCCGCGGCATCCTGCACTGCGATCTCAAGCCGGCCAACATCAT
>PLEW01000062.1 GCA_003136555.1 Planctomycetota bacterium
TACAGCCTCGGCGCCACGCTCTACCACATGCTCACCGGCAAGCCGCCGTTCCGCGGCGAGAGCGCCAAGGCGATCATGAAGGCACACGTCTTCGATCCGGTGCCTGACCCGCGCCAGATCAACGCCGATGTTCCGGAGCTATGGCGCCAGCTGTGCATGAAGCTGATGGCGAAGAACCCCGAGGAGCGCTTCGACGGCTGCCCGGCGCTGCGCACGGCGGTGCAGTCGGCGATCAGCGGCCAGGCCGGCCCGGGGCCGTCCCGCCGCGTCCGCGCAGCAGGCTGGGTCTCTGCCGTCGAGCGCACCGGCGCCATGCCGGGCTGGGCCAAGATGCTGGTCTACGGCTTCGCGCTCGCGGTGGTGATCATGGTGGTGGTCTTCAACCCCNNGGCGCTCGCCACGGTCGTGGCGCTATTGGCCGATCAGAGCATCCCCGCCGGCCCGGCCCGCGAGCGCCTGGTGCAGGAGCATGCACGGCGCAAGACCGAGGTCGACCAACTGCGCCGGGCGCATGAGGAGACGCTGGCGAAGGCGCGTCTGGCGAAGGTCGAGGAGATCCAGAAGGCCATGGCCGCCGGCAGCCTGGGGGCGGTCAAGGAGNNCGCGAGACGGTGGCGCGCACCAAGCAGCAGTTCCAGCTCGCCCTGGTGGATGTACAGAAGCAGTTCAGCGACGTCCTGCTCCAGGCCAGGCACAAGGAGGAGGTGGATACCGCGATGTCAGCCGCCAAGGCCAGCGCGTTGGGTGACGATGCCCTCGCCGCGCTCACTGACCTGGCGGCCAAGCGCACGGCCGAGCTGTCCAAGGCCGTCCCGGTGGCAGCTGGCGATGACCGGGCGCAGTGGCAGGAGTTCGGCAATCAGATCGAGCAGCTGCGCGGCAGCTTCTCCTACTCCAACATCAGGAGCCTGGCAGAGACCGAGTCAGTGAAATTCACGGGCGAATCGCGCGATCTGGTCAAGGAGTTCATCGAGCTGGGCGACCTGGCGCTCAATGCCGAGAAGGCCCTGCGCAAGTATATCGGCAATCCCGGCGAGCACCCGGCGGCCGAGATCATGGTCGGTGGCAAGGCCCAGCGGGTGTTCCTCACCAAAATCACCGCCAAGGAGGTCTCCTTCCAGACCACCCAGGCAGGCGGCGATGGCAGCTTGACCCAGGATCGCAAGAGCTCGGCCCTGCCGCTCAAGGAGCTGCTCGACCATACCCCGGCAGACTGCTTCACCGACCTTCCGGCCGACCGCCCGCGCTCGATCCTCGCCTTCCTGTGGGTCTGGCGCCAGCCGGAGGCCGACATCCTGATCGCCAAGCTGAGCAATGATCCGATGGTCAAGGCGATCACCACCTTGGAAGCCAAGTCGCGCATCATCGATCTGCATGCCCGCGGAACACGCTCCGGCAAGCAGGTGACCATAACCTACGATTTCACCCAGAAGCGCCCGGAGCTGCTCGAGGATTTCGTCGGCGAGGGCGCGGCAGTCACCGCCAACGGCCTGAGCTGGTCCTCGGGCAAGAAGACGGCGAAGGATGCACCGGAGAGGGAGCTGCCGACCTTGCGCTGGAAGGAGGCGCTGCTGCCGCCGCTGACCATCACCAGCCAGTGCGTGCTCAAGCCCAACAACCATCTCATCCTGATCGGGGTGCAGGCGGGCGACAAGCGCGCCCGCCTGGGTTTCCACAACATCCCGACCATCCACAGCGCTGCGACCCTGTTCAGCAATGAGGCCGGAGGGTTCATGCTCGGGAAGGGCAAACGGGATTACTTCAAGGCGGGCGATGTCATCAAGGTCGACATTGCGGTGTCCGCCGAGGGTCGGGTTACGCTGAAGTACAACGACAACATCATCAGCGAGGACTACCTGCTGCCCACGGGCAAGCCGGTGACGCTGATCCTGCAGAGCTACTCGCCGAACTCCACCAGCGCGAGCGCCGAGGGCGAAGGTGGCATGGACATCACCTCGCTGTCGATCAGCGGGACGCTTCCGGACGCCCACTAGCCCCGGCGTCCTCCGCGCTTTCGCCTCCTGCCTCGGCACGAGCGGTAATTCCCGCTTCCGCATGCGCGCCACCGCGGGGTGGCGGCACCGGATCGTAGCCGTGCCCGCCCCAGGGATGGCAGCGGCAGAGCCTCCAGGTGGTCAGCCGCAATCCCCTCCAAGCGCCATGGGTGGCGAGCGCTTCGACGGCATAGACCGAGCACGTCGGGGTGAAGCGGCAGGCGCGCGGCAGAAGGGGAGAGATCAGGCGCTTGTAGAGGCGGATGACGCCGATCAGCAAGGAGGTGGCCATCAGGGCGCTCCCGTGGGCTGCCTGGCCGGGGCCGGCCGGCGTCCACCGTCGCGCGACCGCGACTGGCCCTGGGGCTTCGTTGCCAAGGCCTTGTTGGCCAGGGCGCTGATCTCGTCGCTCAGCAGCTGGTGGCCCTCCGGCGGGGGGTCGGCGCGGAAGAGAACGACCACATCATAGCCCCGCACCACCTCGTGGAGGCGGGTACGGAAGAACTCACGTACCCAACGCTTGAGCTGATGGCGCCTGACCGCGGTGCTGACGGTCTTGACCGCCACCATGATGCCCAGGCGCGCATCCAGGGCGCGCTCCTCGCGGGCGCGCAGCAGCACGACCACATGGCGGCCGGCAGCCTTGTGCTGGCGATTGAAGACCCGGCTGTAGTCGCGGCCGTGGTGCAGTCGGTGGCTGGGTGGGAACCGCTGATCCATCGCCGCATGCTAGTCACCGCGCTCCCCGGACAATCGCGACCGCCGCCACCACTGGACATCGCCCGAGGCATTCGCCACGGGCAGGCAGCGATCTGTGCGACGCGCCATCCTAGCGCGCACAGCCCAAAAGAGGTCTAACATTTAGTAACGGCAACTGGTTATGTTAATAATCCGGCGCTGACCCCAGCTCGCGGCCAGTGCGTCCGGCGCAGCCGGTCGAAGCGCTTGCGGATCACCGCGATGTGATGGGAGAGGGGTTTAGCGCTCCACCGGCGCCGGCGCCAGCCGATGCTCGTCCTATGGTCGATGACGCTGTCCCGGGGGTCGGCGCGGTGTCCGGGGACCCATCCCGCGGGCGTGGGGGCTTTGGCAGCCGCAGGAAGCCGCCAGAGCCCTNNTCCGCCGATACCTCCGCAACGGAGTTGCCAGCGGTGGAGGACCCCACCGCGCGCCTGGTCGAGGCCCTGGACCGCCTGCGTGCCACCGAGGGGCCGCAGCAGGCGGAGGTCGAATTGACCCGTCATCTGCGGGGGGCGCGCTACTATCAGGACGAATCCCGCCACGCTCCGCCGGTGGTGCCGCCGTCGGAGGGGACCACGCAAGACCCGCCGGACGCCATCCCGGACGGCCCCAGCGATGATCCGGGTGAACCCTGAGGGACCGGTAGGGTGGTTGACCTCCGCTCTGCGATTCCTACACTCCCGCCTCTCTTTTGGCGCGGGTCGTCCGCTCCGAAGACTGCCTCGTCCGCTTCCGAACGGGCTGCCCGCATCACGCGGTGTCAGTCCGCGGGGGTACGCCGGACGGGTCGGTTCGCATCATCCCCAGCGTACTCCCAACCACGCCTCCGTGTAGAGGGGGTCTGGAGTCCGTCATGCCCATCGTCAATGTCAAGGAACTGCTGGAATCCGGCATCCATTTTGGAACCGCCGCCAGCATGTGGCACCCGCGCATGAAGCCGTACATCTT
>PLEW01000238.1 GCA_003136555.1 Planctomycetota bacterium
TATTTATGTGTCAGTACACTAGCGGTCGACCGCACCAACCGCGCGGTCTCGGCCTGGTACATCCCCTACCACCCGTCGGTGCTGCGTGCGATCAAGCGCGTCGCCGATGCGGGCAGGACATCGTCCAAGCCGGTGTCGGTGTGCGGCGACATGGCCTACGATCCGGCGCTCCTGCCGGTGCTGATCGGCATGGGCATCAGCCATTTCAGCATCCCGCCCTTCGCCATGGCGCGAGTGCGCCAGTGCATCGCCCAGCTCGATGCCGCCTCTGCCCAGGTCATCGCCGATGGCGTGCTGGCATCGGGCCGCGTCAACGGCATCGGCGACCTGCTCGGCTTCCCGCGCCCGCAGATCACCAACTGAGGCGCTGGCTCGCTGACGGAGCGCGCGGGGTCCCGGTCAGCATGCTGACACGCGGATCAGCGGGCCCATGAGGATGGTGGTGGCCTGGGCCGCATGCGCGGCGTCGTCGGCCTGGTGCAGCTCCAGCTGATGGCCCATGCCCTCCAGCAGCAGCCGGATGCGCAGCAGGTCGCCGGTCGTACCCTGGACGATGAGCAGGAGCTTGCCGGCTGCCAGAGCCGCCTCATAGCGCTGGACGCCGTTGGCGCGGATGCCGATGCCCTTCAGGCCGGAGCCGACGGCGGTTGCGCTGTCAGCGGCTCCCATGCGGTGCGGTGCGGACGCCATCATGGCGACGAACGGACCGGCCACCGTCACCGCACCGATGCCCGGGACAGCGAAGCCGGCGGACTCGAGCAGCAGGCCGACGATGCCGCCCCAGCAGGTCTCCTGCGCGCTGCGCTCGATCAGGCGCTCCGGCGGTCCGGCGGTGCCGCCGCGCTGTTCGCCGGACTGGGTGCCAGGGGCGATGATCGACAAGGTCGCCAGGTCGACCCCGGCGGCTTTCAGGCCGGTGAGGAGCACCTCGGCAACGATGCTGGAGGGGCAGACGAGGATGCCGGTGGGTGCGCGGTTCATGCGGGTATTCCGTGGTCTCGAAGGGAAGGGAGGGATCGCTGCCGAGCTGATCGGCAGCACGCGGGGTGGAGGGTCCAGCCCGCAGCGATGCCGTGGTACTGATTGGCATAAGCACATGGCGGGCCGGTGCCCGGTATGCCGCTCTGCCGCCGCCAGGAAGGGGGGCGGCGATGTGGCCGTGCCTTCAGCGCAGCGCGCGCGCGCTGGCAATGCAGGGTGTCACCGGGCCGGCCGGCCATTCGCCCTGCACAACTGCGGCCACGGAATCGGGGATGGTTGCAGATTGCAGGTCCGCTGCTGCCGGGCTCGCCTGGGAGCGCAGTGGTCGGTTTGGCGTGCGATGTGCTCTCTGAGGTCACCGTCCGCAGGCGGCGCGCCATCCGCCCATCCCTGGTGGCGGACGCCATGCGGCATCCCCATCGACCGCTCCACCACGGTGCTGCGGCGATCACCTGAGGCCAGCTCATGCGCGACACCACCGATCTCTCCCTCGGCAGCCTCCCTGGCGGCCGTGCCGCGCCGCCGGCCGCGCCGCCGGCGCAGATCTCCCGGGCGGCGATCCTGGTCGAGACCGCACGCGCGCTGGTCGCAGATAGCAAGGGCCTGCTCGCGATGGATGAGAGCACCACCACCTGCAATGCCCGCTTCGTGGCCATCGGGATTGCGCCCACCGAGCGGGAGCGCAGCCGCTACCGCGCCTGGATCGCGACCACGCCGGGCCTGCAGGAATGCATCAGCGGCACCATCCTGGCCGATGAGACGCTGCGTCAGCGGCTCGCCAACGGCATGCCGATGGTCAAGGCCATCACTGCGGCGGGCATGATCCCGGGGATCAAGGTCGATCTCGGCGCCCACGCGCTGGCCGGCCATCCCGGCGAGAAGGTCACCGAGGGCCTGGATGGCCTGCGCGCGAGGCTCGCCGAGTACGCCGAGCTGGGCGCACGCTTCGCCAAATGGCGGGCGGTCATCGCCATGCGCGAGGGCGGACGTCATCCCAGCCGCGGTGCCATCGAGGCCAATGCCCTCGCCTTGGCGCGCTATGCCGCCTTGTGCCAGGAGGCCTGCCTGGTCCCGATCGTCGAGCCGGAGGTGCTGATGGAGGGGGCGCACAGCCTGGAACTGTGCCGCGAGGTCACGGAGACCCTGCTGCGCACGGTGTTCCGCCACCTCGCCGAGCAGCAGGTCGCGCTCGAGGGCATCCTGCTGAAGCCGAACATGGTGCTTCCGGGCCTGGCGTGCCCGCAGCAGGAATCGGTGGACGAGGTGGCCGCCCAGACCATCGCCACCCTGCTGCGCACCGTCCCGGCGGCGGTGCCCGGGATCGCCTTCCTCTCTGGTGGCCAGCAGCCGGAGCTGGCGACCGCACGCCTGCAGGCGATGACCAGCCATTTCCGCTCGCGCCTGCCCTGGGCGGTGACCTTCTCCTTCGCCCGTGCCATCCAAGGGCCGGCGCTGGCGCTGTGGGCCGGGCAGGAGGAGCGGGTGGGTGCGGCCCAGCAGGCCCTGCTGCATCGCGCCCTGTGCAATCACCTGGCGCGGCGCGGGTTCTATGCCGCAGCCATGGAGGGCGATCCCGCTGCCGCCTGGGCTGCCGCGCGCCGGATCGCACCCGAGGGCGGATGAGGGCGCCGCCGGCCACGTGACGCACCGCAGCCGGCGATTGCACCCTGCCTGAAGGGGTGCTCAATGGGGACATGGGCGTGGCAACGAGGCTGGCGATCGCGGGCATCCGCACGTGGTGCCTGGCGCTGATGGGCGCCGTGCCGGCGCTCGCCGGCGTAGCCGCAGCGCCAGCGGTCCTGCCGGAGGCCGACCCGAGCGCGTTGCGGATCGTGGTCGAGCACGCCATCGCCGCCGGGCTGAGCGACGCCGGCGGTGGGACGCTCTACCAGGGCACCATCCGCCTGGTGGCAGCCGGCCAGCCCGCCCTGCCCGCGCACGGCGCGGCAGCCGCGGCGAGCGAGCCGGGGTACACCGGCCTGCATCTGCAGCTGGCGGACGGGACCTGGATCGTCGATCTGACCTGGCCCACCACCGGCCTGCTGGGCTACCGCGTCGACGCGAGGGCCGCGCGCGCGCTGGCGCTCGACCAGGTGCCGGATGCCGCCGTGTCGCTCCTCGCCGCTGTGGATGCGGGCGCGGCCGATCGCGCTGCCGACGCCCAGGCGCCGCCTGCGCGCGCGCCGTGGCCGGCCCAGGTGACCGGGAGCGCAGCGATCGGCGCCCTGCAGCGGCTGCTGCTGCAGACCGGCGATCTGGCGGTGGCCAGCGCCCACCTGCTGCGCCTGGGACTGCCGCACTCCGAGCTGCTGGCCGGCCGCTCCGCCGGGGCGTGGATCTGGGATCCCGGCTCGCGCGCCCTGATCGAGGGCTGGCCGTCGACCCTGCAGCTGCATGCGCTGCCGGACCAGGGAGCCGCCCGCCTGGCAGCCGCCATCGCGGCGCATGCCTGGTCGGAGGTGCCGGCCGATGCGCACCTGCCGGACCGGGAGACCTCGTTCCGGCATCTGCTGGCGCTGTCGTTCTACCACCAGCTGATCGGCGCGTGGCCCAGGCCCTTCCTGCCCCTGCCCCCGGCCGCCGCGGCACAGGCCGTCCTTGCGCTCGAGGCGGATCAGCCGGGCCTGCCGGCGCTGCGCCGCGAGCTCTCCGGCCTGGTCGCGCGTGCCGGCCTGCCGACCGCCACGCTGGCCACCAGCCCGCTGGCGCAACGACTCGCCGTCTGGTGCAGCGATGAGCGCGAGCAGCACGCCCTCGCGCTGTTGAGCCACCTGAGCGACGAGGTCCTCGATGCCATCGCCGGCCAGAGTGAGGAGGAGCAGAGCCGCACCCCTGACGACGAGCGCGATGCCTGGCTGCTGTCACGCCAGGGCGGCGGCTTCAGCGAGGCCGATGCCGGCGCGCTGGTGGCCCTGCTCGATGATGAGCGGCCTTGCCGCTGGCTGGATCAGGGGCGCTTGCGCACGGTCGGCGACAACGCCCTGCGCGCCCTGGATGCGGTCCTGGGCTGCGATCCCCGCTCGCTGGTCGGCCACGATCCGCAGGCAATGTGGACGGACGCTGAGCGCGGCACCACCATCGCGGCGCTGCGGCGCTGGTGGGCCGGCGCTGCGGGAATGCCGCTGGCGACCACCCTCGCCGGGGCGCTCGGCCGGCTGACGCTCGAGGATGTCGCGCGCCAGGTCCGGCGCGGGCCCGCCAAGAGCCGCGCGGTGGTGATCGCCCAGCTCGCCAGCCTGTGGCGCACCAGCCCGCCGGTCGACCCCCAGCCCGAGCTGCTCGCGTCCATCCTGGCGGCCGGCAAGGGCCATCCCGCCCTGACCAGGGTGGTGATGACCTGGCCGGTCGCAGGCCGGGCGGCGCTGCTGCTGACCGCCTGGCGGCTGATGCACGGCGATAGCCAGGCGTTCGATGCCTACTGGAGCGCAGCGCTTGCCCAGCGCCAGGATGCCGGGACAGAGCCGCCCGCGGCGATGGCGCGCACGCAGTCACTGCAGACCATCCTCGTGCTCGCCGCGCATGCGCCATCACCGGCCCACCTGGGCCGCGTGCTCGCCCTGCTCGCAGGTCCCTGGGAGGCCCCGGCGGGGCGCGATCTGCTGCATGCGCTGACGCGCTCCTGGTCGCAGGTGCCGGACCAGGCGGTGATGATGGTGTGCGGGCCGTGGGAGCTGCATGCCAAGGGTGCGTCCCTCGTGGCATTGCGCGCAGCAGCGGCGCTGCCCCTGGCGGTCTATGGGACGCTGCTCGCCGATCAGCGTCCGGCGCCCGCGTGGTGGCTTGAGGAGCAGGCGGTGAGCCCGCGGTCCGCCGCGGAGCAGCGCCCGCTGGCGGATCACCTGCGCCTGTGCGATATCGCCGCGGCGATCGCCACCCGCCAGCTGCCGGCGATCATCGAGCCGCTATGCAGCGCCGAGGACATGCAGCATATCACCGCGGTGCTGCTTGGCGGCATCGATCTGGGCACCGGCATCCGCGCACGCGACGCGGCCATCCTGGCGCTCCGCCGGCTGATCGCCCGCGTGCTGCCGCTGGCCTGCGCCGCCGCCGCCCTGCCCGCGGCGGTGCCGGGGGTGACGGATGTGCCGCAGGGCGGCGACAGCCTGTCCTCGTTCTGATCGGCGCGGTGCGGGAGCGGCAGCGCCGGCCGGTTCCGTTCCGGTTTTGCCCGGGGTGATGTAGTTAGGGTATGCCGGATGCATCCGGCCCGGCGCGGTCTGGTAGTCGGCGACTGCCTGAACCGTCGCTCTCTCTGATGGTGCGCTGGTGCGCGTCATTTCGCACCCTGCACCCTGCACGCTGCACCCTGCACCCTACATCCCCACACCGGAGCAACCCGTGATCATCCTGCGCATCATCATCGGCATCATCGTTGGAGGCGGGCTCGCCTTCGGCACCGGCTTCGGCCTCTCCACCCTCTGCGACCATCTTTCCGGCGCCCCGGCCACGGCCCATGCAGCCGCTCCGGCGCGCGCTCCGGTCAAGCCAGCCGAACCGCCCAGCCATGCGTCGGCGGAGCCCAGCCATGCGGCAGCGCCCGAGAAGGGAGTGGCGAAATGACCACCCCCCTGATCATCGGCATCGTCTGCGGCATCATCGGCGCCACCTATGGCGCCATCGCCATGGGTGTCGGCATCTATACCATCGGCTTCTTCAGCATCCTCGGCTTCATCCTGGATGTCAGCTGGAGCCTGATCAATTCCGTCGGCGCCCTGGTGTGGCTGATCGTCTGCCTGGTCACCGACAGCGGCGCGGTCGATCCGACCGATGACAGCCAGCGCTCGGGCACCTTCGTCTTCGCCCGCAATCCCCGTGGCGGACCGTATGGCGCGACCACCATCGGCACCTGCATCGCCGGCGGCTGGTGCAGCCACGAGGAGACCCATGTGTGGCAGGCCCGGCTGTTCGGCCCGGCATATTTCCTCACCTACGTGGTCTCCTATGGCTTGAACGTGATCTTCCGGCTGTGCACCTTCCAGGTCGGCGACATCAGCCTGGAGGGCTATTACCGCATCTGCATGGAGGACTGGGCCTACGCCGCCGGGGCGCTGTCGGGCGGCGACATCGACTGGGGCATGTGGCTGCTGTGGTTCACCCTGACCGCGCTCTACGTCGGTCTGCTGGTCACCCTGGTGGTCGGCTTCGCGCTGAAGCTGCTGGTGGTCGGCTTCATCGGCCTGGGCGGCATCGTCCTCTACAGCATCATCCGCGCCCTGTGCCCCCGCCCGGCGGGCCAGGGGTCCTGAGCGGTCCGGCGGCGGCCGTCCTCGGCAGGTACCGCACCGGCCGCGCCGACCGCATCGGCCGCGCCGCCCCCGCCTGCTGGCGGAGGGTGCACGGCGGCAGACACTCGGCGTCCATGCTGCACCTGCTCATCGATGCCGACGCCTGCCCGGTCAAGGAGGAGGTCTACCGGGTGGCCAAGCGCCATAAGCTCACCGTCAGCGTGGTGGCGAACCAGTGGATGCGCATGCCGGACGACCCGAGCATCCGCATCGAGGTCGTCGATGACGGCTTCGATGCCGCCGACGACTGGATCGTCGAGCACAGCGGACCTGGCGACATCGTCATCACCGAGGACATCCCCCTGGCGGCGCGCTGCATCGCCAAGGGCGCCCGGGTGCTGACCGCCCGCGGCGGGACCTACGACGAGCAGTCGATCGGCTCGGCCCTGGCCCAGCGCGGACTGATGCAGTACCTGCGCGAGGCCGGCGCGGTGAATGGCGGCCAGCGCCCGATGCAGGCGCGCGACCGCGCGGTGTTCGTGCAGGAGCTCGAGCGGGTGATCCAGTCGGTGCGCAAGCTGGGGTGAGCACGGCGATCAGCGGAATTATGCCGATGCCGCTGATCGTCAGGCCGGGGATGATCGCAGCTATCATCCTTCGTCCACCAGGCTTGACCAGACGTCGTAGAGCTCCTTGAGCAGCTCGGGGCCGGATGCATCTGCGAACGGGTAGGCCGGCACGGCCACCATCCTTGTCGGATTGAGGCGGACCGGCCGAAGACCAGCGCGTCCCACCATCGCTGGCCATCGGCTCGGCTTCAGAAGTTCGAGGCGCCTGGGGTGGCTAGCGGGGCTGGAGCAGGCCGCGCGGTCGGCGCCGGCCGGCGCGGCGCGCCGCGCTGATAGGGCTGCCAGACCACGGGATCCTTCCAGCCCTTGAGGCCGAACAGGGTATTCCAGACCGGCGGCGCATCGCCGGACTTGAAGGTGGTGGCGAAGATGACGCCGCCGGTGGTGATCGCGAAGGCGCGGCGTCCGTTCCCATGCTTCTCCGGCCAGGCATACGCCACGAAGGCGGTTTCCGGGCTGTCGGCAGGGGTTCCGCCTACGATGTCGTGGTCCTGATCGGCGCTCAGCGCTCCGCCATGGCCGTCGGGGATGAAGACGGCGAAGCGGTAGCCGTTGACCACCGGGTTCGCGGCATTCCAGCCCGCCGGGAGCAGCGCGAGCTTCGGGCTGTCCGGCTTGCCGGCGATCGGTCCGCCGGACATCTCGCCGAAGAAGCCGAAGTCGCCGATGCCATCCTTGTCGCGGTCATGGTAGTTGCCCGCCTGGAACTGGACTTCGGCGGGGAAGACCCCGGATTTCAGCGACGAGGCGGCAGCGGCCTCGTTCGACGCGACCCGGCTCTCGAGGAGATTGGGAATGGCGATCGCGGCGATGATCGCGACCACGGCAGGGGAGCTGGAACCGAGCGCCAGCAGCCCCTGGCTCTCGCCGCTGAGGAGCTTGTCCTGCTGGCGGGTGACCGAGTACGACAGCCCGGCCAGGCCGATGATCTGGTTCAGGCCGTTGAGGACCGCCTGCTTCTCCGCCGGCTGGAGCGGCGCGGCCGCCAGGCCCATGCCGACATAGCCCTGCAGGGTGCGCAGCTCGGTGGCAGTGTCGCTGAAGGAGAACATGCAGGCCGTCGGCTCGAGCTTGCCCTTGGCGAGCGTGCCCAGCGGGGTAGCGGTCCAGTCGTTGTTGGCGGCTGCGGCCCAGCTGCCGGAGAAGGTGGGATCGGTGCTCACCACCCAGGCGCTGGCGCTGTTGATCAGGGTGATCGGCAGCGGCAGGTTGGGAATCATCAGCGAGGTGCTCTGGCCCTCGGCCGGGGCATCATTCTGGATCTGCTTGAGCGCGAAGGCGACCAGCGCGTCGAGGCCGGGCGAGCGCGGGATGCCGATGGTGAAGCCGGGGAACGGCACACCGGGGGTGTTGACCATGAAGATCGTGCCCTTCACCCCGCTCACCAGGTCGGCGATGCCCGGGTCGAATCCGGCCTTGTGGATGGTGGCGTTGAATTCCGCTTCGACCTGCTCGGCAGTCTTGCCGCCATCGGCGGCGGCGACCCCGATGAGGGGGTGGATGAGGTCGTTCCACAGCGCCTGGCCATCGAGGGCGAAGCCGCTGCAGGTGAAGGC
Source organism: Planctomycetota bacterium (assembly GCA_003136555.1). Classification (GTDB taxonomy): domain Bacteria; phylum Planctomycetota; class UBA11346; order UBA11346; family UBA11346; genus BOG-1363. Next base: position 8,392 of record PLEW01000238.1, read on the forward strand.
CGTCGCCGGCAGGTGATGGAGCCAGCCCTGATCGACGGGCACCAGCCAGGAGAGCGTCGTCTGGAAGGCGAACTGGGTATGGAAGCCGTCGGTGGCGAGGTCGATATCGGCGTGTCCGGGGACCAGGTAGGGCTTGAGGATGCGGATCACGGCATCGAATTGCTTGGCGTCCTTCGCCTGCTTGGCCGCATCGCCCTGCTTGGCGGCATCGGCAGCGGCGACCTTCTTCAGCGCCTGGGCCAGCGACTCGCCATCGAAGCGGATCGCCAGGTCATGCTCGCCGGCCGGGATCGCCTGCACCGCCAGCGGCATGGTCGCGGGGCCGATGACCAGGACGCTGCCGAAGCGGGCGATGATCGGTCCGCCGTCCGGCAGCTGGATGGCCTCGTCGGCGCCGGCGACGGTGGCGGCCGGGATCTTGCCGCTCAGGGCCTTGAGGATGGTCTCCGACATCGCCCCGGCATCGATCTGGAGGAGGAAGTCGGGCTGCGGGTCGCCATCCTTGTCCAGGTGGTCGGCGATGGCGAAGATCTGCAGGTGGGCGCTCACCAGCGCGCCGATGATGGCGATGGGATCGAAGCCCACCTCCTGCTGGAAATTCGGGATCTGCTCATCGAGCTTGCCGCGCAGGCTCGCCAATGCCGGGCTGGACCAGACCTTGTAGTATGGGCTGGCGTGCCAGTGGTCGAGCAGGCGCGCGCCGTTGGCGATGGTGATGTCGACGATCGGCGTCCTGGTCTCGGCAGCGGTGAGCACCGGCATCGCAGCGGCAACCATGCAGATGACCAGGGTGAGGAGGCGACATTTCATGGGCTGATCTCCGAAGAATATCGCGATCCTCCGGATCTCCGCCTGGATACAAGGCGCAAGTGAGCAGGCGATCGGAGCGGCCCGATGCCTTGATGGGATTGGCGGTTACGCTTGCCGATGGGTGTCCAAACCCGGGTGCTGGCGCACGCAGCCGCCGTCGCGGCGCTTCCTGGGTGCAGCTGGCGGTCAGGGTCCGCCGATGCCGCTGCGGCGGGGTGTGGGTCACCCGAGCCGGACGCTTGACAAAACATATTTATTGATAAACATATCTTCATAGACCAGAGAAATGCGCGGCGCCCCGGTGCCTCCTCGTTGACGCCACCGGAACCGCCCAGCACGAAGGAGAGCGCCATGGATGCCAACCCGCATTCCGAGCACTGCGAACTCAATACGCTGCTCAGCGAGGCCCGCGCCCTGCTGGAGGCCACCGCCGGGGTCGCTGGGGAATCGATCGCCCAGGCGCGCAAGCGCCTCGCGGCGGCGTTGGAGACCGGCAAGGAGGCGGTCGACCAGGTGAAGGACAAGGCGGTCGCCGGCGCCAAGGCCACCGACGAGCTGGTTCGCCAGCACCCCTACCAGGCGATCGGCATCGCCCTGGGTGTCGGGGCGCTCATCGGCTTCCTGTGCTCGCGGCGCTGCTGCCAACGGCACGAGTGACGCCGCCATGGCGACCACCACGGCGGAATTCGCAGAGCTGACGCGCACCTCGGCGCGCATCCTCCAGCGGGCATTCGCGATCGGCGAGACCCGCCTCGCGCTGCTGACGCTCGAGCTGCAGGAGGAGGGCGGACGCCTGGTGGCCTCGCTGCTGAACGCGCTGCTGATCGCGGCATGCGCCCTGCTCGCGCTGATGTCCGCCTCCGCCGCGGTGGTGGTGGTCGCGTGGCCCTTCTGCCCGGTGACGGCCCTGCTGCTGCTGACCGCCCTGTACCTCGCCGCCGGGACCATCCTCTACCGCCGCCTGATGAGGCGATTGCGCGCCTGGCGATCGTTCGCGGCGACCATGGAGCAGCTCAGGAAGGATCGCGCATGCCTGGACCATATGCTCGGATGAATCCCCTGCAGCTGCGCAAGCGTCTGCTGGTGGTCGAGAGCGAGCTCCAGCGGGCGGCTATGCAGCAGGATCTCGCGGCGCTCAGGACCAGCGTCCGCTCGCTCACCGCCCGCACCGCCGCTCTCGCCGCCCTGGTGGCGGCGGCGGCGGGCCTGGCGGAAACGGTGGTGCGCCGGAAGCGGCAGCCGCCCGCCCGACCGGCCGGGTGGCTGCGCACCGCCCTCAGCGGCCTCGAGCTGTTGCTACCCCTATGGCAGGCCTGGCGCGCGAAGGCTCCAGGCACTGCACCAGGTTCCGCCTCAGCCCCGCCGCCAGGTGCATCCCTGCAGTGAGGATGGTGTCCAGACCGGACGGCGCCGGATGGTCCGGCACCCGCCCGTTCAGATGCCGATCTCGCTCAGCACGGTGGCGATGCGCGACACCACCTCCAGCACGGCCGCGTTCGGCTTCTGGAGACTGCGCGCGGCCTCGTGCAGCCGCTCGTTGCTGCGCGCCAGCAGGGTGCGGTCCGGCTTGGGATGCAGCGCGAGCTGCACGCTCGACTCCGCGGCCGCGAGCAAGGTGCTGGTCTGGGCGGTCGCCGTCTGCGTGCCCTGTGCGAGCGAGGTGCCCAGCTCCTCGAGCAGGCGCGCCAGCTCCTCGCGCACCTCCTGATCCAGGTGGCCGGTCGCGCGCACGAGCCGGCTGAGCTCGGCCACCCGTGCGCGCTTCGGGCCGGCGTCATTGCGGTCGCCCGCTGGTGTGGTGCCGGCAGTCATGGCTGGTCTCCTGTGGTGCCGTCCATCGTCAGCGGGCGCGTGCGGAAGAGAAGCAGCGACCCTCGCCGGCTCGCGGCCGGCCTCATGCGCACGCGTCGGCTCAGCCTGCCTAATGCCGTGAGCGACCCCCGCCGCCAGTCGAGCTCGGACGGATCGAGCTCGGCGGCGAGCTGCGGTACTGCTGGTACTGCTCATAGCGCTGATTGCCGCGCTCCTCGTAGTGCTGCTGCTGGTAGAGCTGCTGCACGCGCGATGGCGGTGCCACCGGCTCGGCAGGCGTGCTGCGTGCTGGCGGTGCGGCGCGTTCGACCGCCGGGCGCTCCGCTGGCAGGGGCGTCCAGCCCTCCCGCTGCCATTGCTGCCAGCCATCGCCGGAGCGGCGGAAGACGTCCCCGTCGCGGCCGGGCTGGAGATGATCCTCCTCCCGAGCTCCGGCATCCACACCCGGCCGTGGCGGCACCAGGGTGTGCACCGGCTCGCGCCCGATGCTGTTGGGCAGGATGCGTCCCTGGTTCTCGGACGAGCGGTAGACGTTGCTGTAGGCGGATCCGGCGATGCCGTGGGCCTCGGGAGAGGTGGCCGGCCGGGGATTGCCGTGGCTGTCGGTCGGCTGGCGCAGGATGAGGGCTGGGCGGAAGCCGCCAGGTCCCCACCAGCCGCCGCGGATATGGTCGAAGCCGCCGTTGCGGCCGCCCAGGCCATGGTGCGGACCGACGCCCCAATGGCCGGTCCAGGGATTGTAGATCATGCCGAACCCCCAGGTCCTGAAGCCGGGGTAGTACCAGGTCCCCCACCAGCCCGGGTACCAGAAGCCGGTGCCCCATACCACGCAGCCATCGACGACATAGCAGCCGAGGTAGCCCGGCGTATAGCCGACGTAGACATAGTCCGGGGTCGAATCGTAGACATAGACGTACTGGACGTTGTAGAGCGGATTCTCCGGCGGGATGGAGGAGATGCCCGGCGGACGGCGGGTGGCCACCGTCCAGGGACCGACGGGCGAGGGCGCGCGGTACCACACGCCCTGGTAGCAGCAGTAGTAGTCGTCGGCGGCGACCTTGATCACCGCCATCGGGGAGTTGACCGCATAGGACAGCTGGGTGTTGGCGATCGGCTGCCATTGCGGATCGCCGTCGTAGGTCACGCTGATGGTGGCCGTGCGCGCCACCGCGGCGGTCTGCGGTATGCTGGCATCGAGCGCCGCCTCCTCGGCGGCGGGGGTGCCGGCGACGTGCGCCAGGATGGTGCCGTAGTCCGATTGCGGGGGGATGCGGCTGAAATCCTGCGGCAGGGAGCCTGCGGGGACCGCCTGCCAGGTGCCGGCTCCCAGCGCGCCGGTGCGGAACCAGCGTCCATTCAGCAGCACATAGTGCTGCTGGGTGGTGGTATCCTGGAACAGGTCGTTGTCGGTATTGGTCACCGCCAGGAGGGTGGTGCCGGTGATCGGCTCATAGACCGGCGGTCCATCGGTGCTGATCAGCTCGGCCGGGCCGGTGGCGACCACGATGGCGAGCGGCTCGCCGATCGGGGTGGCGAGCGGATCGCCACCGGAGCCATCCAGCATCCCGGCGAGGGTGCGCAGCTCGTCGCTGACGGTGGCGACCGCCTGCCAGTGCCCGCCGATCGCCGGTGCGCTGTACCAGCGTCCGCCGTAGAGCAGCCAGCAGGCGCCCGTGGCGGGATCGCGCGCCACCAGGTAGGGGGTGTTGACGATGCGCTCGAAGCGGCTGCCGGGAATCGGCGCGACCTTGGGCTCGCCATCGATGCTCAGCAGCAGGGCGCGATGGTCGGTGACGATGATCGTCGGCGGGCTGGCGTTGAGGGTCGCCACCGCCGCATTGTCGCGCTCGGCGACGCCGAGCGCGGCGAGGATGCGGTCCAGGCTGAGGGTCAGGTCGAGCCCCTTCACCAGGCCGGTCACATGCCCGGTGATCGCCGTCTCGTCCGCGGCGCCGAGTCCCGGCAGGCGCACCCTGGTGGCCTGCTCGTCGCTGAGGTGGATGGCGCGGGTATCGCGATCGATGTCGGCGCGGGCGGCGAGCCAGACCACGCCGAAGGTCGGTTCGCTGGCGCCGGGCGCCGTCAGGCTGAAGGCGGCGCGCGCGGTGATGCGGTTTCCGGTGAGGCTCTCCACATGGGGATGGTAGAGGCGCAGGGTGCCGTCCTGGCTGAGCGCCACCAGCGGCCATTCCACCGCGGTCGCCACCGCTGCTGGCGCATCGGCGGACCAGGCGCGCGGCAGCAGGCAGGCGCACATCCATGCGCTGAGGATCAGGAGGAGCGTCCTGACGGCGGGGGGGAGGGTGGGCATGGCGGACTCCTGGGGGGCGGGCGGCGCTGGCCCATTATATAGGATAAACATATCGATAAATATTATTCGTCAAGTCGACTGGTACGGCCGAGTCCGCCTGGCTTCCAATCCAATCCAGGGCAGCGGCGGCTTGCGGGCGCCGCGAAGGTCATGGGCCGGTCGCGGCGCCCGGCTCCGCCGCTCGCCCGGGCCCGGTGCCGGCTTGGCGAGTGGTCGGCATCTGCAGGCCGCCGCCTGCATCCTGCCGCTGGCGCACCTCCCGATCGAGACCGTGGTCGCGCGCTTCCGCGGGCTGGCCGCCGACCTGAGGCTCTGCGGTGAAACGCTCAGCACCGCCTACTATGAGCCGCTGGCGCTGCTGAGCCTGCTCGACCATGAGCCCTGGGAGGTGGTCGAGCGCCTGCGTGCGGTGGCCGAGGAGCTGGACGCCGTCCAGCCGGATGGCGCAGGCAGCGGCCACATCATCATCGCCGCAGACGTCACCTTCCTCGAGCTGGTGCGCACCTGCCGCGGGCAGGTGTTGCCACCGCTGGTGCGTGCACATAGCGAGCTGGAGCAGGATATGCAGGCCTTCCACCTGGCCTCGGCGGTGCTCGTCAGCCAGGTGCACACCGACATCGTCCATCTGCTTGCTAGTAGCGTGACCCAGGTCTGGCCTTACATTTAGCGGTCCGGATTGAGTGGCCAGCACCTGCGATCGGGCGGGGCTCCCGCTCCAGCCCGGTTGATCGCCATCTCTTCCCAGCCACTGCAAAGGCGCTCCCATGTGCTTCTCCGCCACCGCCAGCTTCTGCGCAGGAGGGGTGCTCGCCGGCGTCGGCGTCCTGGCCCTCAGCAAGACCCGGCATCCCCATGAGCGCTTCTTCGCCGCCATCCCCCTGCTGTTCGCCGTCCAGCAGTGCTGCGAGGGGTGGCTGTGGCTGGTATCGATGGGTCCGGAGCGCAGCGCGCTCGAAGTCTACCCGACCTACCTCTTCCTGCTCTTCGCCCAGGTGCTGTGGCCGATGTGGATCCCCTATGCCCTGCTGGCGGTGGAGGCCGACAAAAGGCGTCACGGCATCCTGCTGGGGCTGTGCGTCATGGGGACGGAGCTGTCGTTCTACCTCGGCAGCTGCCTGCTCATCTACGGGGCGCGCGCCGACATCATCGGCCACCACATCCACTACACCTGCCCGTTCCCGCCCGCCTGGTCCCTGGTCAGCAGCCTCGTCTACGGGGTTGCGACGGTGGTCCCCGCGCTAATCTCGAGCGTGTCCCGCATGTGGGTGCTGGGCACGGCGATCGCCGCCTCCTATGTCATGACGGCGATCTACTATGATTTCTACACCATCTCGGTGTGGTGCTACTTCGCCGCCGTGCTGAGCGTCATCGTGGTGTGGATACTGGTGGTCATGCACCGCACAGTGCCGGTCTGGCAGGCGCCGCCCGTCGCAGTCCGCTGAGGGGGATGCGTGGCTACGGCATCCCCGCCCGTGAGGGATGCCCGGCTTGGCCCTTGCAACCGGAATAAAAGGATATTCCAATGCGATTATCATATAAATGACCAGTCGCGCGCTGCGGGTGCAACCGCCCCGTGCGCGCGCTGCCGCACCCCCTTAGGAGCAGGTCATGAACGCACCGAGCCAGAGCCGAAGCGGCAGCGGGACAGCCACCGCCCGCAATCCCTGCACGCCCCGGGAGTGCCTGGGCTGGATGCGCACGCTGGAGCAGCAGCGCAGCCGCCTGCTCGCCGATAGCGATCTCCTCGCCGACGAGGCCGCCAGCGATCCGTCCTCCACCCGAGATGGCGGGAAGCAGGCGATCGAGGTGGCGATCGGGGCGCGCGAGGATGTGCAGGTGACGGTGCAGCTGATCGATGCGGCGCTGGCGAAGCTCGCCGGGCTCGGCGCGGTCCCCTACGGCATCTGCGAGGAGACCGGCGAGCCGATCGAGCGTGAACGTCTCGATCTGATGCCCTGGACGCCCGTGTCCGTGCGCGGCGCCCGCCTGCGCGGACGTTAGCAGCCAGCCAGCGATGCGACCTCGACACCGGAGTCTCAATGCCCGCCACGACCGTCCAGCGAACCGCGCGCTCCGCATCCCGCGTGCCGGCACCGATCATCCTGCCGGCGGCGCGCTCCGCCCGCTCGATGTCCCTGGCACGCGCGCTCAGCCTGCGGCAGACGACCCGCACCCTCAGCGATCGTCCGCTGCCGCTGCCGCTGCTCTCCGGCCTGCTGTGGTCGGCCTGCGGCGTGAACCGGGCGAAGGGGCCCTTCGGCCTCAGCGGCAGGACAGCGGCCTCGGCGAGCAACTCGCAGGAGATCGATGTCTATGTCGCATGCGCTGAGGCCACCTACCGCTATGAGCCCCTCCGCCATCGGCTGATCCCGGTCGTCCAGGGCGATCTGCGCAGCCTGGCGATCAGCCGCGGGCAGAACGCCAGCGGCTCGATCGCCCCGGTCCGCCTGCTCTATGTCGTGGATATCGACAAGCTGGAGCATACCGCCGGCTTCCAGGAGCCCGGGCTGCAGGATCCCGAGATCCAGCGCGCCTATGCCCATGTCGATACCGGGATCATCGCCGCGCACGTCTACCTCTACGCCGCCGCCAACGGTCTGGCGGCGTGGTTCCACAACTGCGACAAGCCGGCGCTCGCCGCCGCGCTGGGTCTGCGGGCGCATCAGCGCGCGCTGTTCGCCCACACGGTCGGCTATCCGCGCTGAGGCACCGCGCTGCTGGGAGGGGCAGGGGGGATCCGGCTTGGGCTGGACCGGCCTGGGCGGGTCGCGGCCCGGAGCCTCACGGATCGTTGTAGATCTCGACCAGCAGCATCATGAGCAGCACCGTGCCCACCGGTATGAGCGCCACGATCAAGGTGCCCAGGTCGGGATGGTTGCCGACCACCATGACAGCGCCGATGACGGTGGCGGTGAGCAGGATCGCCCGCTGCCAGAAGGGCATGTAGCGCCGCCAGGCGAGGTAGCCGCTGAACCAGGTGATGGCGGTCACCACCGGACCGGCGAGGAGCTGGTGATCGCCCAGGCCGGCGAGCCCGACGACCAGGCAGCAGAACAGCCCCCAGGCCAAGCCGGCCGCGACCCCGGGCGGCCAGCTGGTGAGCGCCGACGGTCGGCGATAGGAGCTGGGCCGGAGCCGGCTTCGCGGCGCGTGGTCCGCGGGCGTGACCCGGCAATCCCAGCTCAGCACGCCCAGGGCCACCGCGAGGACGAGGTTCTCGGCCAGGCCGACGATCAGCAGGTTGCCCGAGAACACCACGCTGCAGCAGGCGAACGATGCCAGGGCAGCGGCCATGCCCAGGGAGCTCTCCAGGCGGCTTGAGATGCGCACTGTCAGCAGGCAGACCAGGATCATGAGGATCGCGGCCAGGCCGTCATGACCCTCATCCTCGTTGGCGTGGAACTGCAGGGCGAGCAGGGCGACGCCGATGACCGGGGTCAGCAGCATCTCGATGCCGAGCCGGGCGCGCCAGCAGTGCACCAGGTACCAGGCCCAGGCGGCGCTGAACAGGCCAAGCGCGACATGGTATGAGACCCGTTCATGGCTATCGCCCAGCAGGCTGATCGGATAGCTGAAGGGAATGCGTCCGTTGACCAGGTAGGCGGCCATCAGCCCGAGCTGGGTGACGATGGAGAGGATCAGCATCGCGGGGGGAGGCCCGCATCAGCGCCGTGCGGGACGGGTGGACAGGCTGCGCGTGCCGCCCGGGGTGCGCTGGCGGTGATCCGATCACTATCGATCTGCGTGAGCACCATGGCTTCATTCTGCGCCGGCACAACCGGGTTCAATGGGGTGCCGTCGGCTCCCGGCACATCCAGCCGCGGATCGCCAGGCGCACCTCGGCTGGCGCTCCCGCCTAGGGGATGTCCTTGCCGATTCGCACCATGAGCCACAGGGTGATGACGATGATCAGGGCAGCGGCCAGCCACAGCGCGATGGCGATGATCGCGGGGGCGGCCACCCAGGCCCAGCTGCACGCAATCGCGCCGAGCAGGCGCAGCATGGCCAGCACCGCGGTGAACGCCCCGCCGGCGACCGTGAGGGCGATCGCCGAACGGGACAGATGGTGCTGCACCCAGTGGCTGTGATCAGCGCCGCTCGCCATGCGATGTCCTTCCGCTGACATGCATCAGCATAGGCGGCGGGGCCTAAAAGCAAGTAAAGCACTCTCCATATCGATATATCCCGAACAAGGCGGGCGCGCCGCCGGGGCGCCTCAGGTGGTCGCCAGCCCGAGCAGGGTGAGATGCTCGAGCAGGCGGGCACGGGTGATGGGCTTGGTCAGGTAGCCCTCGCATTGGTTGCGGAACGAGGCGAAGATGCTCTCGGGGGTGTTGACGCTGGTGGTCATCAGGATACGCGCGCCGGCGCTGCCATCCCGGCCGAAGCCATGCTCGATGGCGCGCAGGCAGCGCAGGCAGGCCGCGCCGTCCAGGCCGGGCATGAGGATGTCCAGGCACACCAGGTCGAAGGGCTGACCACCGGCCAGGGCGGAGGTGAAGGCGGTGATGGCGGCTTCGCCATCGCCGACCACGACCGACGTGCCATAAGGCCCCAGCAGGGTGGCGAGTACCAGGGAACAGGTCTGGTCATCCTCGACGATCAGGCTGCGCATGACGGCTCCTAAGAGGCGATGGAGGCGAAGAGGTTGGGCAAGGTGTCGGTCCGGATCGAGGACAGGAACCGCTGGCCTTCCAGCTGCATGGCGGCCATCAGCGCGCGGCAGCGCATGGCGTCCTGCGCGTGGCCGGCCAGCTCGATGTCGTGCGCGAGCGCCTGCAGCGACAGCGCGCCGATCGAACCGCAGCTGCCGGTGATCTTGTGGGCCTTATGGTGCACCGCAGCGAAATCCGGGCTCTCGAGGTCCAGCCCCATGATGGTCAGGTAGAGTTCGAGATCGCGGCGGAAGACCGAGAGGATCGCGCTGGCGATGCCGGGGGTGATCGCGTCCATCTCGCGCAGCTGCCGCGGGTCGAGCATCGGCTGCGGAGGGAGGATAGCATGGCCGGTGGGGCCGCTGGGCACATCATGGCTGCGGCGCTTGTCGTCCTTGCCCAGCACCCAGCGCCGGATCACCTCTTCGAGCTGGGAGACCTTGATCGGCTTGGCGATGAAGTCGTCCATGCCGGCGGCCAGGGAGCGCTCCTTCGAGCCGCGCATGGCGAACGCCGTCATGGCGATGATGGGCAGCCGGGGAGCGCCCGTGCGGAACTCCATGGCGCGGATGTGCTCGGTCGCGGCGTAGCCATCCATTTCGGGTATCTGGCAGTCCATGAACACCAGCTGGAAGCGCTTCTGGACGATCAGGTCGAGAGCTTCGAGGCCGTTGTTGGCGATCGTCACCGCGGCTCCCATCTTCGACAGGAAGGCGGAGGCGACCATCTGGTTCACCACATTGTCCTCGACCACCAGGATGCTCGCGGTGGTGCGCACCTGGGTGAGCCGCTGCTCGGTCTTCGCGGTGGTGACGCTGTGCCTGGTCACCAGCCCTGGGCCGCCGGTGCGCGAGCGGGCGATGGCGGCGGCCAGCACCGCCGAGAGGTTCTCGGAGCGGGCCGGCTTGATCAGCGTGCCGTTGAACCCGGCCTCCTCGATCAGGGCGATCTCACCGCGCAGCTCGGAGCGCGTGAGCTGCACCAGCGCGATGGCCCTGGTCTGGCCCCCAGCACGGGCGTCATCGCTGTTGCGGATCAGGCGGGCGAGGTCGAGGGCGGTCATGCCGACCGTGCGCGCATCGATGAGCACGGCGGCGAAGGGCTCGCTGTCGGCCTGCGCGGCGCGGATGAGGCCGATCGCCGCATCGCTGCTGCAGGTGGCGGTACGTCCGCCGGCATGCTGGATCTGCTCGCACGAGATCTGGGCGGCCACCTCGCTGTCGTCCACCACCAGGATGCACATCCCCGCCAGGGACTTCGGCGGCTCGGCGGCGGGCGAGGCGGCGTCCGCCACCGGCTGCGGGATGGTGACGGTGACCGCCGAGCCGCGTCCCAGCTCGCTGGTCAGGGTGAGCGTGCCGCCCATGCCCACGGTCAACCGGCGCGAAATCACCAGCCCCAGGCCGGAACCGCCGGACTGGCGCGCATGCTCGCTGGCGATCTGCACGAAGGGGGTGAACAGGCGGCTCAGCTGGTTGGCGGGGATGCCGATGCCGGTATCGCTGATCCGCAACGCGACCGCGCCGTCTGCGCTCGTCGTCTCGATGAGCACGTGGCCGGCGGTGGTGAACTTGACCGCATTGCCCACCAGGTTCATCAGCACCTGGCGCATGCGCCCGGGATCGCCGATGGCGATCGTCGGGACGTCCGGGGCGATCCTGACCAGGAGGTCGAGCAGGCGGCCGGCGACCTGCGGGCGGAAGAGCTCGACGATATCGTAGATCAGGCTGTGGAGATCGTAGGGGATGGACTCGAAGACCATCATGTTGGCCTCGAGCTTCGACAGATCGAGGACATCGTTGATGATGGCGACGATCGACTCGGCTGAGGTATGGGCGATGTGCGCATAGCCCGCCTGCTCGGCGGTCAGGGGGGAGCCCCGCAAGAGCTCGATCATGCCCATCATGCCGTTCATCGGCGTGCGGATNNGTGCGGATCTCGTGGCTCATCGCCGCGATGAAGTCGCTCTTGGCCCTGGCACCCGCCTCGGCGGCGATGCAGGCCTGCTTGAGCGAGAGGGTGGTCTCCTTCAGCGTGGTGATGTCGACCATGGTGCCGATGATGCGCATCGGCGTTCCATCCGGCGCGCGGGCGATGACCTCGCCGCTGGCGAGTGCCCAGATCCAATTGCCGTTCTTGTGGCGGCAGCGGATTTCGACGCGGTAGGTTGGCGAGGTGCCGTCAAGATGGCGGCTGCGCTCGGCCAACGCCGCCGGCAAGTCGTCGGGATGGACCAGCGACATCCAGGTCGAGACGTGCCCCGGCAGCTCACCACGGGCATAGCCGAGCATGCTCATCCAGTGGCCTTTTGCACTTTTCTCGGCCCCTACGCGGCCCGGGCCAGGGCGTCTATCATAGCTTCGAGAATTTCGTCGC
>PLEW01000054.1:0-1865 GCA_003136555.1 Planctomycetota bacterium
GGGTGCCCTCGGTCATGGTCGGGGATTTGGCGGGGAAGAGTTGTTCGATGATCATTGCTGGCGCGATCCGGGTGTCCGTGGTGGCGGGGGAGGGGCGATTCAGCGGTAGCAGGCCTGCTTCACCGCCGCGCAAATGCGCACCGGCTTGGGCAGCGTCGCATCCTCGAGGTTGGAGGCATAGGGCATGGGATTCTCGGTGGTGGTGACCCGACCGACCGGTGCATCGAGATCGTCGAAGCAGCGGCTCATCAGCTGGGCGCTGACCTCGGCGCCGATGCCGCCGGTGAGGTAGCATTCCTCGACCACCACGCAGCGATTGGTCTTGCGCACCGATTCGGCGATCAACTCGATATCCAGCGGCTTGACCGTTCGCGGATCGACCACCTCGCAGGAGATGCCGTCGCGCTCGAGCGTCTCGGCGGCCTCCAGGGCCCAATGCACGCTGCGGTTGACCGCCACGATGGTGCAGTCGGTGCCGGCGCGCTTGATGTCGCCCTTGCCGAACGGGATGAGGTACTCCTCAGTGGGGATGTCCTGCTCATAGGCGTAGAGCATCTCGTTCTCGAGGAAGCATACCGGGTTGGACTGTCGCAGCGCGGTCTTCAAAAGGCCCTTGGCATCATAGGGCGTCGAGGGCGAGACCACGATCAGGCCCGGGAAGTGGCTGTAGAGCGCCTCGACCGCATGGCTGTGCTGCGATGAGACGCGCGGACCGGCGCCATTGGGGCCGCGCATCACCAGCGGCACCGAGAACATCCCGCCGGTCATGTAGGACATCTTGGAGGCATTGGAGATGATCTGGTCGAAGGCCGGGAAGGAGAAGTTCCAGCTCATGAATTCGACCACCGGGCGCAGTCCGGTCATCGCGGCGCCGATCGCCAGTCCGGTGAAGCCGCTCTCGGTGATCGGGGTGTCGATCACGCGGTCGGCGCCGAACTCGTCGAGCAGCCCCTTGGTGACCTTGTAGGCGCCGTTGTACTGCGCCACCTCCTCGCCGAGGATGAAGATCGTCTCGTCGCGCTTCATCTCCTCATAGAGCGCCTGGCACAGCGCGATGCGCGTATTGACCAGCTGCAGGCCATTGCCCAGCGGCACACCCTTATGGCCATTGAGCGGCTCGCCGTTCTTGGTGCTGAGGGGTCGAGCGGCCTTGAGCAGTACAGGTGCGAGGGCGGTGGTCATGGTCACTCGGCGTAGACGTGGCTGGAGAGCTCGGACAGGGCGGGTTCTGGGCTCTCTTCCGAGAACCGCACCGCCTCGGCGATTCGCAGCGCGACCGCTTCGGCCTCCTGCTCGATCTGCGGTTCGGTGATCCAGCCTGCCTCGAGCAGGTCGCGCTTGACGCGCTCGATCGGATCGAGCTTGCGATAGCGCTCGACCTCCTCCTTGGCGCGGTAGAGCGCGGGGTCGGAGCCGGAGTGCCCACGATAGCGGTAAGTCTTGGCCTCGACCAGGACCGGCTGGAACGCGCGTGCCCAGGTGATCGCCTGCTGCGCGGCCTTCCACGAGCTGAGGAGGTCGAGACCATCGAAGGTCAATGATTTGAGGTTGTAGCCAGGAGCCTTGCTCTCGGCGATCTGCTCGACCGCGACCGCACGGGTGCAGGCGGTGCCCATGCCGTACTGATTGTTCTCGATGACGTACACCGCCGGCAGCTTCCACAGGCCAGCCATGTTCAGGGATTCGTGGAAGGTCCCCTGGGGCACCGCGCCATCGCCGAGATAGGTGACCGCCACGCCGCCGGTCTTGCGGTATTTGGCCGAGAAGGCCGCGCCAGTGCCCACCGGGATCTGGCCGCCCACGATGCCATGCCCGCCGAGCATGTTGCGCTCCTTGGAGAAGAAGTGCATCGAGCCGCCCTTGCC
>PLEW01000054.1:1884-15977 GCA_003136555.1 Planctomycetota bacterium
TCCTGGCCGATGTAGAGGTGCAGGAAGCCGGCGATGCGCTTGATCTGGGTGCCTTCGCGCATCAGACCTGCCTGCTTCTCGGCCTCCTCCTCGAAGCGGCGAATGAGCAGCATGCGCCGGTAGAGCGCCAGCAGCCGTTCCTTGCCGATCTCCGAGCGCACCGCCGCACGGTCGATGGCGATCACACCCGCATGCGCCTCTTGCGGTGCAGCTGCGCTGCCAGGCGACGTCGCGGCGGGGGTCGGTGCAGGGCTGGCAGGTGGAGGCATCGTCGTTCCCTTCGCTGGACGCGTGGCGATCGTGCGAGCTACTTGACCGGCTGGGCCTGGCCGGCAGACGGGGCGGGAGCCGGGGCGTTCGCCGCTGGAGNNAGGCGTCGTCTCCAGGGTCGGCGCACTCGAGACCGGGACCGGCGTCGGGACGATGACCGGAGCGCTGGTCGTCGGCACCGCAGCGGGCGCCGGCGAGGCCGGGGCCGGGGTGGCTGGAACTGGAGCAACTGAGGCCGGAAGGGCCGGAAGGGCCGGAGGGGCCGAGGGGGCAGGAACAGCCTGCGCAGGAGCATTGGGTGCAGCAGCGGCAGGAGCCGGAACAGCCTGTGCAGGAGCACCAGGGGCAGGGCTCGGCGCGACCGCCGGAGGGTGTGCCGAGGCAGGGGCCGACGGCGCTTCCTGGATCGGGATCGCCGGGGCGCCAGGGACCACCGGGGCCTTCGGGCTGGCTGGGGTCGCAGGCGGCGTGGCGACGGGACTTCCGGCATACTTGCCGAGGTCGACCTTGGAGTGCAGGGACAGCATCAGCACGACCAGCAGGAAGGCTCCTGCCAGCCAGGCGGTGAGCTTGCTCATCTTGCGTCCGGCACCGACACCCAGGGTGCTGTCCAGCTGGCCACCGCCACCGAAGGCGCTCGAGATGTCACCCGCACCGCCTTGCAGCAGGATCAAGCCGATGATGAACAGGCACAGAGGCCAGAGGAGGATCACCAGGATGAGAGTCGTCGTGGTCACAGGGAAGGGCTTTCTGGTTCCAGAGTAAGGTGTTCAGGCGGCAGCGATGATGGCGCCGAAATCCCCGGCCTTGAGGCTGGCTCCGCCGACCAGTGCACCATCGACATCGGGTTGGGCGAGCAGTTCCTTGGCATTGTCAGGCTTCACCGAGCCGCCGTATTGGATGCGCACCCGGTCGGCGAGGCCGCCGAACAGCGCGTGCACCTGGCTGCGGACGAAGGCATGGGCATCCTGGGCCTGCTGGGTGGTCGCCGTGCGACCGGTGCCGATCGCCCATATCGGCTCATAGGCGATGACCAGGGTCCCGAGTTGGGTGGCGCTCAAACCGGCACAGGCACCGCGCACCTGGCGGCTGAGGACCTCCTCCAACTTGCCGCCATCACGTTCGGCCAGGGTCTCGCCGATGCAGACGATCGGCACCAGACCCTGGGCGAGCACAGCGGTGAGCTTGCGATTGACGGTCTGGTCGGTCTCGCCGAAGAACTGGCGGCGTTCGCTATGGCCAAGGATCACATAGCGGGCGCCGGCCGCCTTCAACAGGCTGGCGGAGACCTCGCCAGTGAAGGCCCCCTTCTCCTCCCAATGGCAGTTCTGGCCACCGACGCCGATGCGGCTCCCAGCAGCTGCCTTGGCAACCGCCTGCAGCGCCAGCGCGGTCGGGAAGACAGCCACCTCGGCCCGGCTGACGGCGGCCGGCTTTGCCAGCGCCTGGACCAGCGCTATGCCCTCCTCGCCCGAGAGGTTGAGTTTCCAGTTGCCGGCGATGAAGGGGGTGCGAGTCGACATGACGGGAGGGACCTCGTAAGCAGCGGAAGGCCTGTTGGCAACATGCTCGGGCGGGGCGGGCACCATAGACCGCCAGGCGCAGCGGTCAATGCCTGGAAAGCTGACATAGAACCACAGACAGCCGAATCGGGGGTGCCGACCCCCCCCTCCAGGTGGCTGTTGTGATGGGAAGCACCCTGTTCTCGCTTGCCGGGTGGTCGTCAGAACCACGAGTTTGGCGTGCACTGCCCCTTTTAGGCCCTCCAACGCCGGATCGGCGAGGGTTGGACACCGGAACGCCCCCTGCCAGGGCCGTCCTGGGGCAGCGGGCGCGGCCTGTCTTGCGAGCTGCCATCGGCCGTACGGGGGTACGGCTTGCACGCCCGCTGCGCGCTCGGATGGTGCCGCGCATGCCCCCTCCCACGGTGCTGATCGTCGGTCTCGGTTTCATGGGTGGAAGCCTGGCCAGCGCCCTGGTCCAGGCAGGTTGGAGCGTGCTGCTGCACCATCGCCGGAGCGAGGTCTCGGCACGGGCGGCGGCCCTGGGGTATGGCGAGCAGATCCTGGCGCTGCCCGATGGCATGGGGCGCGCCCAGATCGCGGTGGTGTGCACCCCGGTCAGCACCATCGTCCCGCTCGTCCGCCAGCTGGTGGCGATGCCAGGCCAGGCGTTGATCAGCGATATCGGCAGCGTCAAGGGACCGCTGTGCCGCGACTTGGCCGATCTCAGCCGCGCCGGGCGCTTCATCGGCAGCCACCCGATGGCGGGCAGCCACCTGCAGGGGCTCGAGCACGCCCGCCCCGACCTCTTCCAGGGCTGCACCACGGTGATCACCCCGGTTCCCAGCACCCCGCAGGCCGGCATCGCGCTGATCGAACGCTGCTGGCAGGCGGTCGGCAGCCGCATCCATCGCCTGCCTCCCGACGAGCATGATCGCGCGGTAGCCGAGGTCTCCCACCTCCCGCACATCGCCGCCGCCGCGGTCGCTGCCGGCGTCTCCGACGCCTCCCTGGCGCTGGCCGCCAGCGGCTTTCGCGACACCACCCGGGTCGCCGCCGGCGATCCCGCCCTGTGGGCCGATATCCTGCTGAGCAATCGTCTGCAGGTGGCGCAGGCGATCCGCACCACCACCGGACGGTTGCACGAACTGCTCGTGCTGCTCGAGCAGGGCGATGCCCAGGCTGTTGCCGGCTGGCTCAGCCAGGGCCAGCTGGGGCGACAGCGCTTCGAGCTCCTGCGCCATCTGCCTGCCCAGGCGGAGGGCGGCGGCGAGGAATAGCCCGCGCCCCAGGGCGCCGCCCGCCCAGTGCCCGATCGGGGTCGCGAGCGCATCAGGCGAGCTTGTTCGCACTCTCCGGGAGCGCCGCAAGCAGGCTGGCCACCTGGGCCTGGAAGCGGGCGATCAACGAGCCGAGCGCCTGCTGGCGGCTGCGCGCGTCCCCCATCATGCGGGCGGCGATCACCGGGAAGGCGACCTGCTGGTATTGCGCGAAGACGGCGGCCAGATCCGATGGGGCATCGACGGTGAAGACCTCGCGGTTGTCGAGCTCGCCGGTGATGCGGGTGCGGTAGCAGATGTAGACCACCAAGCGGCCCTCGCGGGTGCGGAAGAGCGACAGGTCATGCCAGCGACCCGAGCTGATGAGCGACTGCCACAGGGAGATCCCTGAGACCCCGTCCTGGTGCGCCATCAGGCTGCCGGTGAACACCACCGGCGGCTGGACGCCACGCGTCAGAGTCCATTCTCGCATCTCAGCCATGGGGCGGTCCGGGCGTCAGGAACGCGCTAGCGCGTCCCGAGCGCCACGAGTCGTCGCGTGGCGGTCACGCGCGCGTCCCGGTGCGCAGGCGCAGATCCTGGACCTGCTTCATCAGATCGGCGATGATCGCGCGATCGTCGCTGTCGGTCTGCTCCTGGCGCTTCTTGGCGGTGGCGACAGCATCCCGGGCCTCGACCATCAGCGCCTCGAAGCGCTGCCGTTGACGGGTCTTGGCGGCCTCGGCCTCGGTGAGCTTGACGCGTTCGGCAGCGAGCTCGCGCTGCAGGCCCGCAAGGGTCGCCTGGATCTTCTCTCCTTCGATGCGTGCCGATGCCAGCTGCTGCTGCAGCGTGCTCTCGCGACGCTCGACCTCGACCAGACGCTCGCGCAGGTGGACATCGCTCTGGCCCTGGCGGGCCAGGCGGTCTTCGAACTGCGCCAGCTGATGGCGCTGCTCCTCGATCTTGCGTTCCATCTCGGCAGATCGCTGACGCGCCTGGTCGGCGGCCGCGGCACTATCCGACAGGCGTTTGGCCCACATGCTGGTGGACGCCTTGCGTTCCAGCGCTTCCTTGGCGTCATCGCGGATGGCATCGCTGCTGCTGCCGCCAGCGCGTGCCAGCTCCGCTTGCAGCCGCTCGCCGTCGGCGGCAAGGCGGGTATTCGCCTGCTTGAGCTCCCCAAGCTGCCGGCTGACCTCGGTCAGGCGGGCGGTCAGCTGGGACTCGCGCTCCTCCAGCCGCTGGGCCAGTGCCTCATGATCGAGCTTGAGGCGCTCGAGGTTGGCCTTGTAGCGCTCGCGATCGTTGACCGCGGCATTGGCGGAACTGCGCGCCGCGTCGCGTTCGCCACTCAGGCGGGCCTCCTGCTCGCGCCAGGAGACCTGCTGTACGGCCGACTGCTCGCGCGCCGCCAGCGCGGCGCCGAGCTGCTCGCGCACCTGATTGAGCTCGGTGCTGAGTCGTTCGGCGCGGCTGGTCAGTTCGCCCTCGGCACGCCGCACCCGCTCACCCTCCTGGTTGGCGGCGCGCAGCTGGGTTTCGGCCTTGGTCGCGGCCTCTGCCAGGCGCGCACGCTCGCGTTCGAGCTCGGCGGACCGGGTGGCGGTCTGGTCGCGTTCGGCGGTGAGCGCCTGGATGCTGGCGAGGGTGCGCTCGCGCTCCTGGCGCAGTGTCACGAGCTCCTTGTCGAGCTGGCCGACGCGGTCGTTCAAGCCGGTATTCTCGGCTCCCAGCTTGGCGATCTGTGCGCGGATCTCGGTCTCGGCCGCCTTGGACTCGGCGAGCTGGCGCTTGAGCGAGTTCTGGCCTTGTTCGGCCTGCCCTATCACCGCCTCTGAACTCTTGCGTGCAGCGTCCAGACGAGCCTGCAGCTCAGCGCGTTCACGCTCGATGCGATCGCGCTCGGCACCCAGTTGCCGCTCTCGGGCGCTGGCATATTCGATGCTGGCGCTGAGCTTGGCGTGTTCGGCGCTGAGGCGCGTGATCTCGGCCTTGATGCGTGAGATCTCGGCCTGGGCCGCATCGGCACGGCTGACCGCCTCCTGATGGCGACTGGTGGCGGTGGCGATCGCCTGGCGCAGTTCGCCGATCTCGCCGAGGCGCTTGTCGTCGCGCAGCTTGGCGGCGGCTTCGCTCTCGCGTGCACGCGTCTCGGCCTCGCCGCGTTCACGTCCCGCGCTGGCCTTGGCCTCGGCGAGCTCGGAGGTCAGGCGTGCGAGCGACGCATCGGCCTGCTGGATGCGGGTCTCCAGCTGGAGGCGCTGCTGCTCGCGCTCGCTGGCGGCCTTGGCCTGGGCTTCCTTGGCCTGGCCAAGCTCCGCGGTCAGCCGGGTGATGTCGGCTGCCAGGCGCGCGGCATGGGCGCCGGCGCCCTCCGCGCCCTTGATCGCCTGGGCATGCTGCGACTGCACCGCGCTGAGCTCCTGGCGCAGCTTGGACAGTTCGCCGGCCTGCGCCTCGCGCAGCTGGGTCAGCTCGGCCTGGCGCTCGCTGGCGGCCTTGGCCTGGGCTTCCTTGGTCTGGGCGGCGGCTTCCTTGGCCTGGCCGAGCTCCGCGGTCAGCCGCGCGACGTCCGCTGCCAGGCGCGCGGCCTGCGAGCCGGCGCCCTCCGCGCCCTTGATCGCCTGGGCATGCTGCGACTGCACCGCGCTGAGCTCCTGGCGCAGGCCGGCAAGCTCGCCCTCGCGCTCCTGTTTGGCCGCCACGCTCGCGGCCGCTAGCTGGGCCTTGAGTTCGGTGACCTGGCGCGCCGCCTCGCCCGCCTGGGTACGCACGTTCTGCAGTTCGCTGGTGCTCACCGCGAGCTTCTGGTTCTGCCCGTTGAGCTGGCGGGTGAGCTGCTGCAGGGCGTCATTGTGCTGGTGCTGCTCCGCCAGCGTCGCCTCGCGGATGCGCTTGGCCTCCTCATCCTTGAGCCGTAAGGTGGTGGTCGACTGCAGCAGCTGCGCCCGCAGTGCGGCGACATCGCGATTGACCGCCTCCAGCTGGCCCTTCTGCGTGACCGCCTCGTCCTGCAGCCGTTTGCGCTCGCCCTCTGCGGTTCGTACCTGTGCACGCAGTGCGTCGAGTTCAGCAGACACGCTGGCCGGTACCGCCGGCGCCGACGCTGCGACAGCCGGGCGAGCGGCGCGCTCGGCGGCCAGCGCCTGGGTGGCACTGGCGAGCTCGGCGCGCACGCGCGTCAGCTCCACGCCCTGGGCCGTGGCCTCCTGCGTGGCTGCGGCGTTGGCGGCCTTGAGCGCCTGGAGCTCCTTGGCGGTCGCGTCGAGCTGGCGGGCCTTGGCCTCCAGGCCGCGCACTTCCTCGCCCAACCGGGCGATCTCGCGCTCACGTCCCGCGAGCGCAGCCGCATCGCTGGCAGCCGGAACCGCCGGCTTGCGCAGATCGGCAATCTCCTTGCTCAGGCGGGTGATGCGTTCGCTGGTGACGCGCACCCAATCGACCACCACCCCCTCGGTGGCGGCGGCCAGGGCGGAGACCTCCTGATCGTCTGCAAGGGCCTCGCGCAGCACCGCCAGGGTGATCTCGAGGTCGTCTGACTCACCGGTGGTCAGCGTCTCGCCCACCAGGCGGGCGATCTCGGCGGCCAGGCTGCGCGCCTCCGCGCGATCGGTGCGGCGGGACTCCGCCTCCGAGGCCGCCTCGCGGCGCGCGCGCTCCAACTCGGCGCGGACGGACTTTATCGTCACGGCATGGCTGTCGAGGGTCGACATCAGCTGCGCACGGGTGGTGGTCAGGTCGTTCTGGACGGCCTTGAGCTCCTCGGCAATGGCGCTGGCGATCTTCTCGACGTTGACCGGGGTGACGGCATCCTCGGCCTCGCTGCGCGCGCGCTCGGCCTCCTGCATCATCATCTTCATGGCGCTGAAGCGGTCGCGAGTGCGACGCATCATGGTCACCAGGTCATGCACGCTACCGGCGGCCTCGGCCAGGCAGCCAGGCGGATTGTTCTCGGGGAAGGTGCGCGTCTTCAGCGCCTCGGCCTTGACCGGGAGGCCGACCGAGGCGGTCCCGGTCTTGTCCATCTCCGTTGCCACCGAACGGGCGGATTCCAGCGCCGTGATCAGGTTGGCGATGCCGTCGCGCAGCACCGGGCTGTCGGCGAAGGCGCTCGCCCCCTGGAGCTCCTCCGAGACCGCCTCGACCACCTGGGTGGCCACGGTAAGGTCGCGGAAGGGATCGATGTTATCCTGGTCCTTGGCCTGGTTCTGGAAGCGCTGGCCGAAGTAATCATTGTCCAGGGCGAACACCGCTTTGAGCAGTTTCCCGGAGACGGTCAACTGCTGCACCATGCCCTTACGAAGATTATTGATGTCCGCTTCCAGGCCCACGATGCGCTTGGTGGCGGCGGCGAGCGCCGGATCATCACTCCGCTGTGAGCGCAAATGGTCTTCGGAAGGAGAGTTGGCCATTGGTGTGGGCGAAACCTATGTCTTAGTCCTATACAACGGTTCCAGGTTGCAAAGACCCTCGTTGGCGATCCCCCCTACTCGGCTGATGCGCCAGTGGCGCTGCCGGGGTCCCGCGCGCCGGCGGCGTGGGGTCTACAGGCCGGCTCGCTCGCCCCCGAGCGCTGGATAGCGGCCGTCAGGGCTTTGCCAACACAGCGCTTGCAACGCTCGAGCAATCGGCCAGCTGCTCAATCACCCTTGTGCCGGGGGGTCAGCCGCAGGCCGGCCTGGGGGTCATCCCCGACCACCTGCTCGATTCCCGCCGCCTCGGCCAGGAGATCCGTCAGGGATGAGCGCGGGTCCGCTCCCGGGGCCGGGTGCACACGGCGATAAATGCCATCAGCCTGCAATATCCGGGCCTGCACGGTGTCCTCGAGGCAGATGTCGAGGATGCCGGTCAGCCGTGCGCGCAGCGCCTCGTCCTCGATGCGCACCAGGCATTCGACCCGGCGATCGAGGTTGCGCGTCATCCAATCCGCCGAGGCGATCGCGATCACCGCCTGGCCGCGGTTGGCGAAGTAGTAGATGCGGCTGTGTTCCAGCAGCCGGCCGATGATCGAGCGGACGGTGATGTTCTCGGACAGGCCGGGGACGCCAGGCCTCAGGATGCACATGCCACGTACGATCAGGTCGATTCGGACCCCGGCCTGGCTGGCAGCATAGAGCTCGTCGCAGATGCCCTCGTCGACCAGGCTGTTGAACTTGGCGATGATGCGCCCGCCCTTGCCGGCTCGGGCATGATCGGCCTCGCGGCGGATCCATTCGACGAAGCGCAGGCGCAGGGTCAGGGGGGCGACTGCCAGGCGCTCCCATTCCGGCGGCTGGCTGTAGCCGGTGAGCATGTTGAACAGGGCGCTGACATCGCGGCCGACGGCCTCGTTGCAGGTGAGGTAGCTGAGGTCGGTATAGAGCCTGGCGGTACGGTCGTTGTAGTTGCCCGTGCCGAGATGGCAGTAGCGGCGGATGCCGTCCTCCTCGCGCCGGATGATCATCAGCAGCTTGGCATGGACCTTCAGCCCGACCAGGCCGTAGACCACATGCGCGCCCGCCTCCTCGAGGGCCCTGGCCCAGCGGATGTTGGCCGCCTCGTCGAAGCGCGCCTTGAGCTCGATCAGCACCGTCACCTGCTTGCCGGCCTTGGCTGCGCGCACCAGCGCACGGACGATCGGCGAGATCGCGCTGACACGGTAGAGGGTCTGCTTGAGCGCCAGCACGCGCGGGTCGTCGGCGGCATGCTCGACCAGCTCGACGATGCGCGAGAAGCTCTGGAAGGGATGGTGGATGAGCATCTCGCCCGCGCGGATGCGCGCGAAGGGGTCGTCCCACTCGCGCGGGAATGCCACCACCGGCAGCGGCTGGTCCCGCAGATCGGGACGCTCCACCTTGTCGCTGAGGGTGAACAGCAGGGTCAGGTCGAGGGGCCCATCGACCTGCACCAGATCGGTCGGGTCGAGGTCCATGGCGGCCACCAGCCAAAGCCGCAGGCTGGGATCGCCGGAGGTCGCGACCTCGAGCCGGACGGCGTTGCTGTGCTCCCGGCTGGCGAGCTCCTGCTCGATCTCGTTGAGCAGGTCGGTGGCCTGATCCTCATCGATCTCCAGCGCCCCGTCACGGGTGACGCGGAAGAGGCAGCGGTTGAGGATGCGGTAGCCGGGGAAGAGGCTGTCGAGGAAGGCCATCACCACGTCCTCGCACAGGGCAAGCCGACCGCTGCCCTTGCTCAGCTCGATCAGCCGCTTGCCGCTCGGCACCGCGACGATGGCGTTCTTGACCGCCTGGTCGGCCCCGGAGCCGGTGCTGACCAGCTGGAGGGCGACATTGAGGCTGCGGTTGGCCAGCAGCGGGAACGGGCGGGTGGGATCGACTCCCAGGGGGGTGAGCACCGGCTCCAGGTGGTTGCGGTAGTAGAGCCGCAGGCTCTCGTGCTCGCTGTCGGTCCAGCGCCCCGGCTCCACCAGCTCATGGCCCTGATGCGCCAGGCTGGGCGACAGGTCCTCGCGCCAGCAGCGGTATTGATCGGCTACCAGCCGTCCGATGTCGTCCCGCACCGCGTCGAGCAGCTGCGGCGCCACATCCAGCGGCGGATCTGAGAGGCCTGGGGCGCGCCGATGGGCGATGGCATGCACCTCGGCCAGGCGGACCATGACGAATTCGTCGAGGTTGGCGCTGACGATGGCGAGGAACTTCAGCCGCTCCAGGAGCGGCCTGGAGCCATCGGCCGCCTCCTCCAGGACGCGGCGGTTGAAGGCCAGCCAGNNTCGCGGCTGCGGTAGCGCTCCTTCTGGGCCTGCTGGGCGGCATCGCCTTCCGATGGTCGACGTTCCACGCTCACTCCTCCTCCAATGGCACGACCAGGACCTGCAGCCCGAAGACCTCGGCGAACATCCCGGCCTTGCCCTCTACCGACCAGCGCTCGAGGGCGATCTGCCGGCGGTCGACATGGATGAGCAGCTGGTCGCCGCTGACGGTGCAGCGCAGCGTGCGGATGCGCTGGGTGCGCTCGACGTCCAGGCCGTAGGCCAGCCGCAGGATGGCGGCCAACGATGAGACCACCACCCGGTGGCTGCGGGGCAGGGATTGGAAATCGAGGTGATGCGGTTCGGGTGGAGATTTGCGGTGGTAGCGCGCGATGTTGGCGACCACCTCCTTCTCGAGCAGGGTCAACCCGGCAATGTCGACGCTCTGGATGATGTACATCGAGTGCTTATGGCGGTTGCGCACATTGATGAATGAGCCGATGTCATGCGTCAGGGCCGAAAATTCGAGCAGGATGCGTTCGCGCGCGCCAAGTCCATGCAAGTCGATGGTCTGGTCGAAGATCTGCGTCGCCAGGCTGGCGGTGCTCTCGGCGTATGCGAGGTTGCCGCCATAGCGCAGCACCAGCTGCCTGGCTTCGGCGAGCAGGTCGCTGGCATCCAGGTAATGCGCCCCGTGCGCCCCCGGCATGAGATCGGCGAGCAAGCCATCGCGCAAGGTGAAGAAGGGCACCATGACCTGCTCTGCGCCGGTCTCCAAGCACAGATGCCGCAGCAGGCTGGCCGCCGGCAGGAGTACCGCCGCCGCACGGCTCTCGCAGTTGCAGGCATGCGCGCGCTCAAGCGGTGTCAGCGACTGCATCTGCGCCTGCCAGGCCATGATGCGGCTGGCCAGCAGCGGCTCGAACACCGGCCTTCCACCGGGATGCATGAGCGCATACAGGCGGCGCACGTCACCGCCATTGACGACCAGATGGTTGACCCCGCCCTTGGGCAGGCGATCGAGGATCATGCGCGCCGCGCCATGCGCATAGCGGTCGATGGTGAGGCTGAACTCGATCGAGTCGCGCAGCTGCTTGAACTGCTCATACAGGCGCACCGTGCCGTAGTGCTCATCGACTGAATGGACCAGCTTGCCGCCTTGGATCAGGCTGATGCAGCTGCTGCCACTGCCGAGATCGATCATCAGGGTGTTGCCGGGCAGCTCGGAGTTCTCGCGCCGCAGCAGCATGCGCAGCGCCTCGCAGTACAGGCGCGCCTCTTCGCCGATGTCGATGATCTCGAGATCGACGCCCTGGACGCGCCGCAGGCGCTCGATCAGGACATCGGAATTGGCCGCCTCGCGCAGTCCGGAGGTGGCCACCGCGCGCAGCACGTTGATGCCATAGGCCTTGGCCGCGGCGGCGATGCCGCTGAAGGCGGTGACCACGCGGTCCATGCCGGCGCGGCTGAGCTTGCCGCTGATGAAGCTGTCGGTCAGATCCACCGGATAGGAGAGGTCCTCGAGGATGCGCGGCTGGCCATCCTCGCCACGCGGGACCTCGGCGATGAAGGCCCGCACCGCGCTGGTGCCGCAATCGACTACCGCCACCTGGGGGTTCATCGCTGCCAATGCCCCGCTGGCCGCCGTCGTGAGCGCCTCGCTGGCCGCAGCGGGAGGAGGGCTGGAGGGGTGCTCGCGCCGGGCCGGCCCGGGCCTGGAGATGCGTCCGGTGCCGCGCTTGTGGGCGGTCATGGCAGGACCTCAACGCTGGCGACCGCCGCGCCGATAGCGACCGCGTCATCGCCCAGGGCGGCCAGCCGCACATCGGGTCGGCGATTGCTGTACAGCAGGCTGTAGATACGCAGCTGGTCGCGCACCAGGGGCAGGAAGATGCTCCCCATCGCCTCGATCACGCCGCCGCCCAGGACGAAGACCTCGGGATCGAAGATCCCGCCAAAGGCCGCCAGCCCCCATGCCACGCCACGGGCGGATGCCTTTATCGCCCGGCGGGTCGATGGACAGCCGGCCTGCCAGGCGCGCAGCAGATCGGAGGAGCGCACCTTGGCATCCTTGGCGATCTTGATCCTGCAGCGCAGGCCGCTGGCCTGATTGGCGAGGATCATGCGTGTGATGCCGGTCTTGCTGGCGACGGTCTCCAGGCAGCCCCGGCGGCCGCACGAGCAGGGCGCATCGTCGAAGGGCGCCGGCACGTGGCCGATCTCGCCCGCGAAGCCGTGGGCGCCATTGATCACCTTGCCAGCCAGGATGATGGCGCCTCCCAGTCCGGTGCCGACGAAGGCCGCCGCGGCACTGGTCGCATCCTTGGCCGCGCCGTAGGTGGCTTCGCCCAGACCGCCGCAATTCACATCGTTGGCCAGGACCACCGGACGTCGCAGCAGCATGCGCAGGTCCTCCGCCACCGGCTTGTCGCTCCAGCCCAGATTGGGCGCCACCACCACTCTCCCGCGCGCCTGATCGACCGGACCAGGCATCCCCAGCCCGATGGACCTGATGTCACGCAGTCCGATGCCGGCATCGGCCAAGGCCTCCAGGGCGGTGTCGCGCAGGCGCTTGAGCACGTCGCGGTAGCCCACCTCGCTCTTGGTCGGGCGGCGGGCCGATCCGAGCGGCTTGCCGTGCCGATTGACTACCACCGCATGCATCTTCGTGCCACCCAGGTCTATGCCAATACGATACTTAGGTATATCACTCAGGGTCGTCCGCCTGCTCCTCGTCATCGCCATGCGCAATCCGCTCCACTCCGGTAGGTGCTGCCGACCTCACCGACCGTCCGCCTCAGGCGCGCGCAGTCAAGCTGCCGGCATCACGCCGCTGCCAGCAGGCAGAAGTGCGTGGGCTCTGAGATGGTGGGGCGGCGCCTGAAGACGGGGTGAGGATGTTGTGAGGATATTGTGAGCGACGCTCAGGTCAGCTCGATGTGGACCGCGGCGGCGACCTCCCGTGCCCGCAGGCGCGCCTGCTCGACATCATCCCCGGCTGCCACCGCGACCGCCAGGCGGCGCTTGCCGGTGCACACCGGCTTGCCGAACAGGCGCACCTGGCTCTCGGAAATGGCGAGCGCCTGATCGAGGCCATGGAAGATCGGCACGCCTTCGCCCTCGGCCAGGATTGCCACGCTCGCCGCTGGCCGCAGCAAGCGGATGCTCGGCACCGGCAGACCGAGGATGGCGCGGGCGTGGATGGCGAACTGGCTGAGTTGCTGGCTGCCGATGGTCACCAGGCCGGTATCGTGCGGCCGCGGGCTGACTTCGCTGAAGATCACCCGCTCGTCGCCGCTGCCAGGGGTGCCGCAGACGAACATCTCGACGCCGAAGATCCCCCGGCCACCGAGCGCAGACACCACCCGCTGGGCGATGCGCTGGGCATCGTCCCAGGCCTTGGCCGACATCGCGATCGGCTGCCATGATTCACGGTAGTCGCCATCGATCTGGATGTGCCCGATAGGAGGGCAGCACTGCAGGCCATTGACCGCCGACACCGTCAGCACGGTGATCTCATATGCGAAGGTGATGAAGCCCTCGACGATGCAGCGGCCGGCGCCAGCCCGGCTGCCCTCCTGCGAATAGCGCCAGGCGCGATCCAGGCCCTCCGGCGAGCGCACCACGCTCTGGCCCTTGCCCGAGGACGACATCACCGGCTTGATCACGCACGGGTAATGCAGAGCCTCGGCCGCAGCGGCGAACTCTTCCCGGGTGGCGATGAAGCGGAAGGGCGAGGTGGGCAGCCCGAGCTCCTCGGCGGCGAGACGGCGGATGCCTTCGCGGTTCATGGTCAGCTGCGCTGCGCGTGCCGAGGGCACGACGGTGAAGCCCTCGCGCTCCAGGGCCACCAGCACATCGGTGGCGATCGCCTCGATCTCNNACCTCGCGCAGGCGCTTGCCATCGAGCATCGGGAAGACATGCGAACGGTGCGCGACCTGCATTGCCGGCGCATGGTCGTAGCGGTCGCAGGCGATGACCTCGCAGCCGAGGCGCTGCAGCTCGATGACGACCTCCTTGCCGAGCTCACCGGAACCCAGCAGCAGGACCTTGGTGGCGGTCGAGGACAGTGGCGTTCCCAGCTTGGTCATGGCGAGATCCGAGTGCAGGGGGTGGCTTTGGCTGCGCGTCCTGGCAGTGGCACAGGCAGCAGGCTCGGCTACCGGCTCATGGCGTGTACCAGCGGACCCCAGCCGTGATGGCCGCTCATCCGGCGCTAGACCGCGAGGCGGACAAAGCCGGTGACGGTGAGCTTGTGCCTGGCGGCATACTTCTCGACCGACTCGCCTTTCTCGGCATCGAGCAGCATCTCCTGCTCGAGCAGCACCTGCTCCTTGTAGAAGCGGCCGAGCTTGCCCTCGACGATCTTC
>PLEW01000068.1 GCA_003136555.1 Planctomycetota bacterium
GGCGGCCTCGACCTCCTTCCGTACATCGTCCTTCGTGAAGATGAGCCTGAGCACGCTTCCTGAGAGGGTCCCGGCGTTTCCCGATCAGATTCCGTGATGGTGACGGCGGGTGCCAATAAAAAAAAACCCCAGGCAACTTGTGACAGCTACCCGGGGGAGTCTTCTAGGGTTACTACGACCAGGAAGACGCCCCCATGTTCCAAGCCGGCATTCTCTCGGCAAGTTGCCTCTCGCTGCTCGTCACGATCGATGTGATCATTGCAGCATATTTCAAGACCAGGGGGTGTCCCCGATGTGGCGGCCCGCTCCACGCTGCGCCGTATTGGCGAAAGCCTCGCGGGCATGTCGAGCCGTTGGATCCGCAGACGACCCTGCGCCTGAGCTGGTGCTGTGGCCGTGACGGCTGCCGTCACCGCGTGACACCACCATCGGTGCGTTTTCTCGGGAGATTGGTCTACACCGGGCCGACGGTACTCGCACTCCAGAGCACTCCGCCGAACTCCCCGGCGGAGGCGCAGCTGCGCGCGGAAGCGGGTTGCTCTCGCCCGAGTATACGACGCTGGCGGGATCGATTCGCCCGGTTGTGGGAAACGGCGATCGGACGGACCATCGCCGGCGCGATGACCCTGGGGCTCTCCGAGCGGCGGCAGCCGCGGTCGGTGCTGTCGCTGTGGACGGGACGATGGCCCTATCTGGCGACAATGTGGCAGATGCTGATCCACCCGCAGACCGGCGGACGGGGATGGGAAACCGACGGCCTGTCCCGGGGTCCGCTGGACGCGCAGAAGATGGGTTTTGCTCAGCATCTGGCCGATCTCCAGACTGCCGCCTGCGCACTCTGACCGGTCGATCTCCGCGTGAAGCGGAGGGCTGCCAGGGCGCGAGGAGGCATTCCCGTGGCCACCGCTCAAAACCTGCCGCCCAGCCGACGCTGGGCACAGCTGCGCTTCGCCATCGTGGGTGCCTTGCTCGCACAACCACCTGGCCCGGGAGAACTCCACGCTCGGCTGATGGAGTTGTCGGCGCAGACCTGGCAGCATCCGATAGACAACACCCCGGTGCGGTTCTCGTTCGCGAGCATCCAACGCTGGTATTACGCGGCCCGCCACCAGCAGGAGCCGACCGCGGCACTGGTACGGTCGGTACGGCGTGATGCTGGGGTTCCGCGGCAGCTCGATCAGACGTTCGTCGTGCTTCTGCAAACGTCGTATCGGGATCACGCCTCGTGGAGCTACCTGCTGCACTACGAGAACTTCATCGCCGGGATGCCGGTGGCGCAGCAGGCGACGGCACCCAGCTATGCCACGGTCCGCCGCTTCATGCGCCACCATGGCCTGGTTCCACGGCACCTCCCCGCGGATCGCCACGACACGCCTGGCGCCCGGGCCACCCGCGCCCGGTTCGCGCACCGGGAAGTGCGGCTCTTCGAGCACACCCATACGCACGCCCTGTGGCATATCGACGCTCACCACGGCTCGTTGGCGCTCTCGCACCACGGTCAGATGCAGCGCCCCGCCCTGATCGCCATCATTGATGACCACTCCCGTTTCATCTGCCACGCCCAGTGGCTCTGGCACGAAGATGCTGCATCCGCGGCGCACGTCCTCTCGCAGGCGATCTCGAAGCGGGGCCTGCCGCGGATGCTGCTGAGCGACAACGGTGGCCCGTTCGTGGCAGCCGAGATCCGCCACGGCCTGCACCGGCTCGGCGTGCTGCACCAATCTACGATGTGCTACGCGCCGAATCAGAACGGAAAGATGGAGGTATTCTGGGGCCAGGTCGAAGGGCGCCTGCTGGCCATGCTGCGCCGGGAGCGGGGCCTGGATCTCTACCGCCTGAACGAAATGACCCAGGCATGGATCGAGCACGACTATCATGGGCGGCTGCATGCAGGCATCGGGGTGAGCCCGCTGCAACGCTACCAGACCGCACCGGATGCCGGGCGACCAGCACCTGCCAGCAACGTCCTGACCCAGGCATTCACCCGGCGGGAGTCCCGGCGACAGCGTCGCAGTGACGGCTCGATCGCATTGGGCGGGAAACGATTCGAGATCCCGTCACGGTACCGCCATCTGGTGGACGTGGTCGTCCGTTACGCCAGTTGGGATCTGGACCATGTCTTCCTCGCCCATCCCGACACCGATGCGATCCTCGACCGTCTGTGGCCGATCGACATCCAGGCCAACGCCTCCGGTGCGCGGCGGGAGATGGCCACTCCGACCGCGGTGGATGCCGCACCAGCACCCGCGACCGCGCCTGGGCTGCCGCCGCTGTTGCAGATGGCGCTGACGGCGGCCCGTGCCACCGGTCTGCCGCCGGCATTCATCTCGTTGGACGACCTGCCCACGCCACCGCCTGTTCCACCCACCGTCCCACCATCGGACTTCCCATGATGTCACTCGACAAACGCCTGGCCCGCTTCGGCCTCTCCTTCCACCCCTTCGCCGCAGCCCTGCCGCCCGGAGCCTGTCAGATCACGCCGGAGATGACGCACGTCCTGGGTCGCTGCGACCACTTGGTCGCCAGCGGTGGCTTCGCCCTGATCGTCGGCGANNGTGTTCGGCGTCACCCTGTCTCCCAGCAATCGCTGGGCGGGAGCGCGAGTGCTGCGTGAGCGGTGGCAGGCGCATTGGGGTTCCTGCCATCATCGACCGGTGTTGATTGTCGATGAAGCCCAGGAGTTGCACCCGGCGGTGCTGGGCGAACTGCGGCTGCTGGCGACCGCCGA
>PLEW01000203.1 GCA_003136555.1 Planctomycetota bacterium
GCCCGCGCGCAGCCAGCGCGGCGCGTCGTCGGGGATCAATTGCGGAACCGGACCGATGACGGCGTCCGCACCGGTGAGCCCCTGCACGCGCACCAACTCGCTCAGCCAGTGTAGTTGCGGCGACTCGTCGTCGTCGATCATCGCGACGAAATCAAAAGGCCCGCGCGCGTAGTCCACGATGGCGTTGCGCACGGTCGCTAGACCCGGCTGCGCAACGCGTACGTAGTCGAGCGAAAAAGGAAACCAAGCACGGACCGCGTCGACGACGGCTTGCGCCGAGGGCCGCACGTCGTTATCGAAGACAACGACCTCGAGTGCGATCGCCTCGGGCAGAGTTTGGCGTGCGATCCCCTGCAACAGCGTTTCGAGTTGCTCGGGCCGACGAAACGTCGGCACGGCCACGCACAGGCGCAACCCGGATGGCATGCTCGTGGACTGAGCAGACGTGGGCGCCGCGGACGCCGGCGAGGCGGACACGGATGGTGCGGAGGCACACCGTTCGGGCGCGGGCGGAGTGGCCGTCCGGAGATTGGCTGGATCGTTAACCATAGAGCAGGTCCACGCCGGAGCGTGCGAGGAGCCGGTGCCAGGAGCGTTGCGCGAAGAGCCGGTAGGAGGTCTGAACCGCTTGGCGCGCGGCCGCCAGCAGATTGATGCCGCTCCAGGAGAAGATCCAGGCCAGGCGGCCTTTTCCGTTCGCCGGCAACCTGTCGAGTTCGACTTCGGCCAGCATGCGTTTCGCGTTTTGGTTGAAGCCGTACATCAGGAAGCGGCAGTACAGCGAGCGGCGCACGTTCTGATGCAGACGCAGGTTCTGCTCGGCGGTCAGCACCGGCGCGAAGTCGCCCGCGATCGACAACTCCTCGGCGCGCGCGCGTTCGAAGTCGCGCAGGATGCGGCGGCACTTGCCGCTGGTCGATTGGCGGTACACGACCAATCTGCGTGAGGTCGGGAAGATCGGATACAGCCGGCTGGCCCGCAGGATGAACTCGTGATCCTCGTGGTAGCGNNCAGGAAGTCTTCGCCGTCGAGCAGCACCTCGAGCGCGTTGCCCGAGTGGCTGCGGTTCGCGGGCAGGTGCACCAGGCGTCCGCGATCGTCGACTGGGTAATAGGAACTATACGCGATGGCGATGGGCGCGGGCGCGTTCTGCAACGTCCGTAGCTCGGTTGCGATCTTGTCGGGGAACCAGCGGTCGTCGCTATCCAGGAAGGCGATGTAACTGCCGCGCGCCCGAGCCAGGGCGAGGTTGCGGGCCGCGGCCGTGCCCGCATTCGCCTGCCGCATCACGTACACGCGGGGATCGTCGAGGCGCGCGAGGACGTCTTGCGTCGCATCGGTCGAACCGTCGTCGACGACCAGCACCTCCAGATTCGCGTGCGTCTGCCGAAGCGCGGACCGCACCGCACCGAGCACGATCCGTTCGCCCTGATAGACCGGGATGATGACCGAAACGAGCGGCTCGCTCACGCTGCGAATCCCAGCAACGCGCGCACCTGGCGCGCGTACATGACTGCGACACTGCCGGCATAGGTGACGACGCCTGCGCCGACCGCGAGTGCGAGGCCCGCCGGACTACTGCGCCCGGGCACGAGTTCGACCACACAGATCATCGCCGCCGTCGCGAGCGCGATCTTGGCGAAGCCCCCGAGTGGCAGGGGGATGCGCACGACACGCGCGGCCCAGGCGATGCTCACGCCGAGCGCGACGATCTCGGCGATCAGCGTCCGTGCCTTGTAGCCATCGGCAGCCAGCGCGGTGACGATCCGCCGCACGGACGGGCGGTCGTAGCGTTCGATGCCGCGGCCGAGGGCGTAGGAGAGCATGCGCTCCACCACCGTGGTGACGATGCGCTCCTTGCGCTTCATCAGCAGCTTCTTGAGTTCCTGCGGGCCGTTGAAGGTCTCGCCGCTGGGGAGCGTACCGACGGTTTCGAGCTGCTCACCCTGATCGCCATGGTCGCGCCACCGCCCGAGGGCATCGAAGTTCTCCAGGCCGAAGCCGAGGGGGTCGATGCGCTGGTGGCAGCCGTTGCAGGCGGGATCGGCACGATGGCGCTCGAGGCGATGGCGCAGGTCCATCTTGGCGAGGTCGCCGGTCGCCTCAGGCAGCGGGGGGACCACCGGCGGCGGCGGCGGCGGGGGAGTCGAGAGCAGCTCCTGCAGTATCCATTTGCCGCGCAGCACCGGGCTGGTGCGGGATGGGCGCGAGGTGGCGGCCAGCACGCCGGCCATGCCGACCAGCCCGCCGCGGCGGCCATCGCTGACCTGGACGCGCTGGAAGCCCTCGCCTGGGGAGCTGCCCAGGTCGTACAGCCGTGCGAGCTCAGCATTGACATAGGCATAATCGCAATCGATGAGGTCGAGCAGGCTGCGATCCTCGCGGATGAGCGACTGCATGAACGCCACCGGCTCCTCGATCATGGCCGAGCGCAGGGCCTCGTCGTAGGCGGGGAACTGCTTGGCGTCGGGACCCTGTCCATCGCGCAAGGCCGCCGTGCCGAGCCATTGGCCGACGAACTGGCTGATGAAGAACTGCGCACGCGGATCGGCGAGCATGCGTCTGGCCTGCGCCTGCAGCTCGGCTGGCTGGCTGAGCTTGCCCTCCTTGGCCGATGCCATCAGGATATCATCCGGCATGCTCGACCAGAGGAAGTACGACAGCCTGGATGCCATCTCGTACGGAGACAGCGCCCAGGGATCCCTGCCGCCATGGCTCTCCTCGACGCGGAAGATGAAGTTCGGCGAGGTCAGCGCAGCGGCATAGGCGAGATGCAGGGCATCCTCATGGGTCACGTTGTTGCGCTTGACCGCGCGATCGTAGATGCGCACCAGCGCCTGGACATCGCCGGTGGTGACCGGATGGCGCCAGGCGCGCGGCAGGAATGCGGTGAGCGACTGCTCGACCGCCCTGCGCCTGGCCTGGGGCGTATCCTTTTCGGCATGGACCAGCTGCAGCCGCTCGGGCCGTGCGCGCTCGACCACCGAAAGCGCGGTATCGAGCAGCCGATCGAGCAGAAGGGGCGAGACGAATAGGCCGTCGGCATTGTTGTCGAAGCCGCCATTGCCACCGGCATTGTCGGCGGGGAACGCCTCGGCGGGATTGCCTTCGACGCCCAGGAGATCGGCGATGGTGCGGTTGAACTCGGCCCGCGTCAGGCGGTGTATGGTGACCCAGCCGGGGTCCTTCGGCTCAGCGCCGTCTGGACCATCGAGCGCCGCATCGATCCACGCCGCCAGGTGCTCACGCTCAGTGATGCTCGGCTGCGGCTTGCCTTCCGGCGGCATGTCCTGGCCGATGATCGCCTCGCGCGCCTTCTCCCAGGCATCCGCGTGCGCAGGGCTGGCGTCGGGCTGCCCCAGGCTCTCGAGATCGTAATCGCCCTTGTGCTTGGTCGCCGAGTGGCACGAGATGCACAGATGGGTCAGCAGGTCGCGCTCGGACTCGGTCGCGGCCGCAGCGGCCTGCGCGCATGAGCCGATGGCAAGGCACAGCAGCAGTGCGCAGCGCATCATGGCTCACTGCCCAGGCGGTGGCGGAAGCGGCGGTCGAGGCGCTCGATGGAGTCACCATCCAGGGCCCGGTCGTAGACCAGCACTTCCTGCAGATCCCCGCCGAAGCTGTAGGGCTCGTCGGCCGGTGCATGCGGGCGGCCGATGTGGAAGCGGCGCCAGGCCACCGGCCGAGGCATGTCCATGCGGGCGATAAGACGGCCATCGACATAGGCCGATCCCGAGCCATCGGCGTAGGTGATGACATAGCGCCGCCAGGACTGCAGTCGCAGGCTGCCGGGCGGCAGCTGGTCGGGGGTGAAGCGGATGCCTCCTCCCAGCGCCCCGACCCCGGCGAAGATGCCGCCCTGGGCATCGCCATGGAAGGTGAAGCTGCCCCAGCCGCAGCCGATGGTCTGGCTCCATGCGCCCAGGGAAGTGGGGCGCAGGAGGATGGCCACCGTATAGGCGTGGAATTCAGGCCAGGCCATCGGGCATTCCAGCCAGTCGCGATGGGCATCGAACGACACCGCCGCATGCGTGCCTGCCGCCGCCGGCAGCAGCCGCGGCTGCCGATCAGCCTCGGCCTGGCTGAGATCCAGGCCGAGCGGGCCCTGGTCGCGCCATTGCCAGACCAGCCCATCGTGATCCGCCGAGATGCCACGATCAGCATCGAGCCAGAGCTGCAGGCCGGCCATCGGTGGCGTCTCGTCGACCTCCTGTGGACGCCGGAGATGGACGACCGCCAAGACGGCATGCTCGCTGATCTGCACCAGCTCGCCAGCTCCGACTTGGACCAGGGCATGGTCGGCTCGCCGCTGGACCTGCACCCGGCCTTCGTCGACCGAGACCTGCTCCTGCGCACCTCCGAGCACCGTCAGCCGCGTGCCGAGCACGGTGGTATCGGCGCGCGGCGTGGAGATGGTCATCGCCAGCCCGAGCGGCTGCTTGCGCACGTCGGCGCGGACCTCGCCCTGCTCGATGCTGAGATGCTTGGCGCCATGATCGAGGGCGATCACCAGGCGAGAACGGCCCAGGACATTGACCACCGTACCGTCGCTGAAGCACAGCGATGCCCAGCCCCGCTCCGGCAGTTCCAGGCGATCGCCATCCCGCACATCGCAGCTCTCGCCAGCCGCGACCACCGCGGCCCCAAGGTGCGCTGCTCCGGCGGCGGCGACCAGGTTCGCCACCACCGGCTTCGGGGCGTATCGCTGCCAGACCATCCCGAGCGCCACCGCCGCGACCAGTACCGCCGCCATCGCCGCCGCTGCGCCCAGTCTCCGCACCCCGTTTGGACGTAGCCGCCGGCGCACTATGCGCTCGCTCGGCGGCACCACCGGCGCGAGGCCCTGGCGAACGGCAGCGGCGCGCGCCACGCGTGCGAGCGCCTGATCGAAATGCAGCTCACGCAGGAAGGCGCGCGCTGCCTCCGGATCGCGCAGGGCGGCGTCGAAGCGCGCCTGCTCCTCGGCGCCCAGCGCCTCTTCGTTCCACTGCTGCAGCAGCTCGCTTCCGGATGGCGTCTGGTCGGCCATGGTCAGCGTCCATCCGCCGCGAGGCGGCGCTCGACGCAGGTGCGCAGCACTTCGCGCACGCGGTGCAACATGACCTTGACGTTCGCCACCGACACGCCGAGCTGGCCCGCCATCGCCGCCACCGGCTGCTGTTCGGCATAATGCAGTCGCACCAGGTCGCGTGAACGGCCGGTGAGCACATCGATGCAGCCATGCAGCGCGAGTTCGCGGGCGGAGAATTCCTGTTCGAGCTCGGCCGCGACCAGGGCGAGGGTGGCGAGCGCCTGCTGGTCGCTCACCCCGCTGCGCCGCGGGCCGTTGCGGCGCAGCCAGTCCACCGCCTTGTGCTGGGCGATCCCCACCACCCAGCCGGTGAAAGAGCGGCGTTCATCGAAGCCAGGCAGCGCCTGGAATGCCGCCAGCGCCACCTCCTGCATGACGTCCTCGACTGCCGTGCGATCACGTAGTTGCGCCGTCAGCACGCTGACCACCACCGGCTGCGCCTGCATCCACAGCTGCGTGAAGCGGAATTGCGGCGATGGCTCCATACCCACTCCTTCGCTCACCTGGGTCGCCAGGTTACAGGATACCTCTGCACTCACGACCGGCGTCGTGCCACAGCGCGGCAGCACGACCGCGACAACCATCGTAACATGTTATAAAATCAAGTATTACAATATTTCCGCGGTGGGTGGGTGCCAGCCCTTTCGAGAACATGCTCGGCTCGGCCCTTCGCGCTGGCGCGGGAACCCCACCGGGCAGCGCCATCCGGCTGCCCCACCTGCGCGGTAGGCACCGGAGATGCCGTGGTTGCGCACCTGCTATCTCCAGGAGCGCGCGACCACCGGCCGGCGTTGGCGCGGAAGTCCAGTGCCGATGGTTGCGCTGACCACCGGGGGACATACAAACCGAGCGCAAACCAGGGAGACCCTCATGCGTGCTTACGTCATCCTTCCCCTACTGGCCCTCGCGGTGGCCCTCGGCAGCTGCGGCGGCGGCTCGAGTAAATCCCGCCTTGAGGCCTCCTTCCCTGTCGGGCAAGCTCCTACCGTGACGAGTCCCGCCGGCGTGACCGTCGCGATCAACCACTATAAGCAGTCCGATCACTACCTGATCGTCACCCTGACCATCACCAATGGCTCCAAGGCTCCGATCCAGTTCCATACCGGCCAGGGCATGAATCTCGATGGCTTCCGCGCCACCCTCGAGGGCCAGTCGTTCATCGCCGTCCGCCCCCACGGCGGCTTCAATCCCTGGACCGGCTATACGCCGCCCTCGAATTCCCCGGCTGGCGAGTTCGAAGTGCCTCCTGGCATCAGCACCACGATCGAAGTCCGCTTCGATTTCAAGGTTGATCGCAAGGACTACGACTGGGTGGTCTCGGTGCTGAACCTGACCTCCGGCGGCCAGGTCCTGCCTGAGATCTCCATCCCCTTCCCCGGACCCGGCGGCCACTAGCCGGGCTCGACCTCAGCACGTGCCGCCCGCCACCGGGGGGCATGCCGCTGGTGGGCAGTGCCAGGATGCAATCGAAGCCGCTCCTCACGGGGCGGCTTCGATCGTTCGTGCGAACGCACACCGTGCTCAGCGACCCGGATCGCGAGCGCCCTGGCCGGCAGGTCCAGCGGCAGCTGGCATCGGGTAGGAGGGGCAGTTGCC
>PLEW01000159.1 GCA_003136555.1 Planctomycetota bacterium
GGCCCAAACTGGGACTGGCTCTAAAAAGCTGCAGCTATCTCCCACACCCCATTAAACCGGTGGAACCCAGCTTCACCATCAACCGCCTCATTCACCGAGAAGACCGTGTCGTCCGCCTTGACACGCGTGACGAGACCACGGCGCAGCACGTATTCCGCACCGATTTCACCAACAGCCGTATTGCGCACCTCTACCTCGACGCCAGGCAGCGAACCATCATCAATGCTATGATAATAGGTGACACTGGCAAAGACGGCAGCGCGAGCGGCGAGGCGATAGCGAATATCGAATTCTCCGCCATACACCCACGCTGCATTGGCGGTGTAGCTGTCGACCAGTGTCGAGAACGCCTTGATGCCGACATGGCTTCCTGGCTCCCAATCCCAGCGCATGCCGAGATTGCCGTATGGTCCATAGACGTTCTCGTCGTCGTATGTGGCGATCCCCTCGAAGTTGTTTGAGTAATGACGCTCGACCACACCCACTTCAAGTATCCCGGTGGTCTTGGCGGCTAGTTTCACCTGGGCGCCGATACCGGCGATATAGCCGGTTGAATTATTGAATTCGGCATTGTTGGCGTACTGCGTGGTCTGAATCTCCGCGAGAGCGTAGTAGAAGGCATCTTTGCCTCTGGCCCATCCAATACGCAGGTCGGCCTCATACACATCGTTGGTGCGATCATCAGCGATGAAGTAGGGCGAGTTCTCCAAGTAGTCAGTTCTGACAAACGACCCACCAATGACCAAACGCGCATTGGACCCATTGTAGGTTCCATAGAGGGACGCATCTGCCGTTTGGCGCAGGAGCGGTTCGCCGATATCGACCAGAGGATCGCGGTATTTGGCATACTCGCCTTCCGCATGGATCTCATCGTTGCGCTGGTCCGTCCAGTAATAGTCGGCACGCGCATTGCCGCCGGTCAGATCGGCTGCTTTGTAATTGGCATTGAAATAGCGATCGACCTCAAAATTACCGTCGACAACGACGCGATTATGCTCATTCAGCCGATCCCTCAGGGTCACCCCCACGAGACCGAGGTAATAGCCGTCATTCACGTTCTCTCCGCTAGGCTGTGCGAAGATGTTGGTGTCATACCCGATCCCGGCCAGGACCTTGGGGTCGATCGTCAACGTATCCCCAAAGAAGGTCAGATTCGCCGCCGGCTTGACGTAGAAATCCTTGATCTGCACCGGCGCCACGTCCGTGGCATTGGTCTTCGCTGGCGCGTCGGTCACCAAGTCCTCTGCACCCAGGGGCACGAAGCATGCAATGGCGGTCAAAAGCGAGACAGGGCGAGTCCAACGCATATGCGTTCTCCACACGTGAAAGTCCGGAACTCCGGGCTTGAAAACTCTCTAGCTCCGCATGCCCCTGTCAAATGGGGAGTCGAATGCCAGACGGCCCTTGAGTGGGTGTCCCATTCTGTCCTGCCAGGACGAATGTGCAGGCAGTCATCCAGCACGTGCAACTGATGGTCACGCAAGTACATCTGTTGATCCGGATGATTCGATTGGAACATAATGGTGCGCATGCGACTGCACTCAGCGGTGAGCGTACACTCCCCATCTGATTCCCGCCACCGGAGCTCATAGACGTGGTCCGCGTCATGGAACTATGACTGCCGCACCCCTGGCCACACGAGGCGCTGGCCGATCCGCCATCCCCTCAGCGTCCCCAGTCCTCGGCCGCCACTAGAGTGGCCGGCACCAATGACTGCCACACTGCTGGGAGTCGGTTCCAGAGCGGCGCACGCGCTACCAGATTATGGCTATCGCTCGCGATCAGGCAGGCGGTCGGGTAGCGCTTGAGCAGCCCCCGGCTGTGCCAGCGCATCGACCACCCCTGGGCACCGATGAGGCTGCCCAGGGTCAGCTGCAACAGCCCCCCCGCCTCCACATAGGCCCCGAGCTGCTCACGCTGGCTGCGCAGCCCCTTGCTGCGCTCGGGATGGGCGATGAGCGGGCGCTTGCCGGCGCGGATGGCGGCGAAAAGCGACGCCCAGGTGCGGGCCGGGAGGTGGTCGTCCGGCAGCTCGATCAGCACCAGACGGCTGTCGCCCAGGGGGCGCAGGGAGGCGACGAAGGCCTGCTCATCCTCCAGCCCGGAGCAGTGGTGCTCCGCCCCCAGCAGCAGGGTCAGTCCCGGGACCTCGCGGGCAACCGCGCTGGTCAGCGCCGTCCAGGCCGCGCTGATCCCCGGCTCGATGACATCGAAGCGCGGCGAGCGCCAATGCGGCGTCGCCATCACCGTATCGACCCCCTGCTCACGGAGGAGACGGCACAACCCGATGCTGGTCGCGAGATCGACCGCCCCATCATCGATGCCGGGCAGCACGTGGGTGTGCAGGTCGATCATCACACCGCCCCATGCAGGTGATCGAGGGCATCCCCGGTGATCAGGTAGGCGATCACCGCCGCCACATAGCAGCCCAGCCCCACAATGATCAACGTCAGATAGATCAGGTAGAGCCGGGTCTTCCGGTTGCGGTAGGCGATGATGGCGGTGAGCACCCGGTGGGCGTCCGAATCGATGAACTGGGTCAGCCAGCGGATGCGCATGCTGCTGAGCAGGATCACCACCGCCAGGAGCACGAACACCAGGCCCATCGCCATGCTGGTGCGCGCGAAGAGCCCGCTCGAGGCGATGCGCGGGCCGGAGAAGCCGGTGATGGTCAGGACGATGGTGGCCAGGGTCAGCAGCAGGTGCGCCCGGGTCTGCATGACCACGAACTGCGTCGACAGCAGCCGGGTGCAGTCGGCGAGATGGCCCACACCCCCCTGCTGCTGCAGGAGCTGGGTCGCTTCCTCCTCAGGGCTTGGGATCGGGTCCACGGGGTGGAGAGCCTACCAGGCCGTGCCTCCCATGCAGCAGGGATGCCCTGGACCCGGCTCCGCACCCAGGCGGCTGGCCAGCCGAGACCGCCGCCGCCCCGGTCCAGCCGGGCCGCATGGCCCTTTCATCCGCAGACCGGCAGGTCCAACCGGCCGCGGCCAGGACTGCCCCCTCCGATCCCCGTTCCGGGCCCTAGGGGCTGACTGGCGGACGGATTGGGGCTTCTCAGAGCCCGCGCCAGCCGTCCAGCGCGTGCACAGCCCATGTCAAGTGAGTGCTGCGCCAGCCAACGATAAATCCGGCTTGCGGGTTCCGCGAAACCAGCAACCTTGTCGGCGGATATCGCCATGCCCACTGAAACCACCATCGATTTTGCCTTCGACAAGATCGACCTCGACCTCGGCTTCGTGATGAGCTGCTTCCGCGAGGTGCTCGAGGAGCTCGGCGAGCCGGGCCTCGCCAAGCGCCTGCCCTGGATCCCGGGCACGGGAAAGACTGCTGACAGCGCCCACGCTCCCGGCGCACCGTCCGGGACACCGCCGACCCCACCCGGTGGCTCCGCCACGACCTCCGGCGCCTCCGGTTCCGCTGGCTCGGTCGAGCTCGGCGAGCGCGACGTCCAGGTGCTCTCGATCGCCTTCCAGCTGCTCAACATGGTGGAGGAGAACGCCGCCGCGCAGTCGCGCCGCCGGCGCGAATCGACCGAAGGCATGCTGCGCGAGCCGGGCCTGTGGGGCCAGAACCTGCGCCAGCTGCTCGAGGCCGGCTTCTCCGATCAGCAGATCGCCGCCGCCCTGCCACGGGTGCGCGTCGAGCCGGTGCTCACCGCCCACCCCACCGAGGCCAAGCGCTCGACCGTGCTCGAGCAGCACCGCACGCTCTACCTGCTGCTGGTCAAGCGCGAGAACCAGATGTGGACGCCGGCCGAGCAGCAGTCCATCCGCGACGAGGTGAAGCTCGCGCTTGAGCGCCTGTGGCGCACCGGCGAGCTGCGGCTGCAGAAGCCGGATATCGCCAGCGAGCGCCGCGGCGCCATCCACTACCTGCGCGAAGTCTTCCCCGAGGCCATCCCGCGCCTGGATGAGCGCCTGCGGCAGGCCTGGAAGGAGGCCGGCTGCAATCCCGCCCTGCTCACGGGACCGCATGCGCTGCCCAAGCTGACCTTCGGCACCTGGGTCGGCGGCGACCGCGACGGCCATCCCCTGGTCACCGCCCAGGTGACCGATGAGAGCCTGTGGGAGCTGCGCCGCACCGCCATCCTGGTGCACCGCACCCACCTCCGGCGCCTGGCCCAGCACCTCAGCCTGTCCGACCGTCTGCAGGCCCCGCCTGCGGCCCTGCGCGAGGCGACGCACCAGATGGCCGAGCTGCTCGGCGAGACCGGCAAGCATGCGATCCAACGCAACCGGGGTGAGCCGTGGCGGCAGTTCGTCGGCCTGATGCTCGCCCGCCTGCCCGATGTCGCCGCCAGCCACCATGACGCCCATCGCTATACCCGCCCGAGCGAACTGGCTGCCGACCTCGAGCTGCTGCGCACCTCGCTGGTGAGCGTGCATGCCGAGCGCCTGGCGATCGGCGACATCGAGCCGGTGGAGCGCGCGGTCGAGCTCTTCGGCTTCCACCTCGGGGTGCTCGACATCCGCCAGAACAGCGCGGTGCACGAGAAGGCGATCAGCCAGCTGGTGCGTGCCGCCGGCATCGATGCCCAGGAGATCGCCGAGTGGACCGAGAAGGACCGCCTGGTACTCCTCGATCATGAGCTGCGCAGCCCGCGCCCGCTCGCCCATGCCCAGGCCGAGCTCGGTCCCGAGGCGCGCGGCGTGCTCGACTGCTACCGCGTGGTCGCCAAGCACATCGAGGCCTTCGGCAGCCAGGGGATCGGCGCCCTGATCGTCAGCATGACCCGCCGGCTCTCCGACCTCTTGAGCGTCTACGTGCTGGCGCGCGAGGCGGGCCTGGTGCGCCCGGTCGCCGCCGCCGCCGAGCACGGCGGTGCGGGCCTGGCCTGCATCCTGCCGGTGGTGCCGCTGTTCGAGACCATCGCCGACCTCGAGGGTGCCAGCGCGATGGTGCGCGACTTCCTCGCCCATCCGGTCACCAAGCGCAGCCTGGCCCTGCAGGCCGCCGCCCAGGGCCTCATCCGGCCGGTGATGCAGATCATGCTCGGCTACAGCGATTCCTGCAAGGATGGCGGCATCCTCGCCAGCCAATGGGGGCTGCACCGCGCCCAGGACCTTCTGACCCGCACCGCGGCCGAGGCCGGTGTCGATGTGCGCTTCTTCCATGGCCGCGGCGGCACCGTCAGCCGCGGCGCCGGCCCGACGCACCGCTTCCTCGAGGCGCTGCCGCACGGCTCGTTGACCGGCGATCTGCGCGTCACCGAGCAGGGCGAGACGATCGCGCAGAAGTACGCCAACATCATCACCGCCACCTACAACCTCGAACTGCTGCTGGCCGGCACCACCGCCACCACGCTCAAGCACCGCCAGGCCAAGACCGGCCATGAGGATGTCCATCCGCTGGTCGACCAGCTCAGCAAGCGCAGCCAGGAGGTCTACGAAGAGCTGCTGCACGACCAGCAGTTCATCATCTACTTCAGCGAAGCCACCCCCATCGATGCGCTCGAGAATGCCACGATCGGATCCCGCCCCTCGCGCCGCACCGGCATGCGCACGCTCGCCGACCTGCGCGCCATCCCCTGGGTGTTCAGCTGGAACCAGTCGCGCCACTACCTGCCCGGCTGGTTCGGCCTCGGCACCGCGCTCGAGGAGCTGCATGAGAAGAACCCGAAGGGCTTCGCCACCCTGGCCGAGCGCGCCAACGCCTGGCCCTTCCTGCGCTACGTGCTGACCAACGTCGAGACCAACCTCGCCTCGGCCAACCTGCCGCTGATGTCCCTCTACGCCGCGTTGGTCCAGGATGCGGACGTGCGCACCCACATCTACGACCAGATCGCCAGCGAGTACCGCCGCACCAGCCGCATGCTCGACCTGATCTTCGGCGGCAAGCCCCTGGCCCAGCGCCGGCCGCGCATGCAGCGCACCTTGGAGCTGCGCGATGCGGGTCTGCGCGCCCTGCACCACCACCAGGTGCACCTGCTGGCGCGCTGGCGCGCGCTGCGCGCCAAGGACGACAAGCCCGGCGCGGATGCGCTGCTGCCGACCCTGCTCCTGACCATCAATGCCATTGCGAGCGGACTGCGTACGACCGGGTGAGCGCTCCCAGTTGGAACCCGACCGCTCTCGCCTCCGGACGTGAGCGAGGAGGCCAGGTGGTGGTCCGCTGACTAGGCAAAACCGCACGACGATGCTCGGTGAGCGGTGAGGAGGACAGCCTGGAACGCGGGCATCGCCCACCGGGCGCACGGGTGGGGTCGACACCGTCCTCGTTCTCGGTGGGGCGGTCCTCCCAGGTGATCCAGCACAGCGTTGGGGCGTCACGCCGCGTCGTGAATAGGACATCGCGGTCCATCCGTCTCGGCCTGACCCTCCTGGATGCGGCGCCTTGCCCCTGTAAACACCGCTCGCGACACCAATGTGGCCCCCCGGGCCGATGCTCAGTTGTCAGCGGGTACACACGGAGCCGCGACTCACACCCAACGCTCTCGTCGATAAGCACATACGGTGGGTGCGGATGACCCGGAACCGAGGCGTCTCGGGAACGGCGGGGGATACGATGGGCGGCCATGATTCCTGCGTTGCTGGCACGCAGTGCATCCCGTGACACGCCCGGCTCATGCTCCGGCTCCATCGCACGAGTCCCATGCGCCTGGACCTGGACGATGGCGGAGAGCCGTTGACAGCATCGTCCTCGTATCAGATGGGAAACAGCTCGGCCGTCATCGGCATCGATCCAACAGGCAGCAGGACGCTGATTCTGTAGGCATGTACGTATCGGAATATGGGCTTACGACACCGCGCGACCGTGCTCACTGGCGGAGTCATCCAACTCTCCAGAGATCCGCAAGGCCGTCTGCACGGTGCTGGCATAGTCGGACCCCAGGGG
The DNA here is from genome assembly GCA_003136555.1 of Planctomycetota bacterium. Classification (GTDB taxonomy): domain Bacteria; phylum Planctomycetota; class UBA11346; order UBA11346; family UBA11346; genus BOG-1363. The sequence continues at coordinate 6,838 of PLEW01000159.1, forward strand.
TGCCAGGGTACCATCGCTCTCGCGGGAATATCCCGCTGCCATGTTCCAGGAAATTGGGTATCATGGCATCCCGGCATGCCTGGTCGATGATGGCATCGCGTTCGCCAGCTTCGTGCCGAGAGAGCACCCCCCCCTCCTGCCCGATCCTGGCACGGGTTACCAGCGTGTCCGATCTGCCCAAGAATTCATGATCAATGACATGGGCCCATCATCGGTCATAATTTCGGACAATTCGATCGGCGATCGTGCATCAGCCACAAATGCTGTCGTGCGCGCTCCATAAAGGATCTTCATGCGCTCTGAACCAATCATGCGCGTCAATTCATTCCCCCACAACGGCGGCAGGGATTCATAGCCAACATCCATGAACGTGCCTCTCCCACAGGAGGGATTGAGGTGGGTGATGGTGACGCTCGACACACGATGACTCGTGTACCAGGTCCAGAAATCCCCTTGGAGAAGTCGCCAACGGGCTGCGCCATGATAGTAACAATACGTGAGCACATCAAATTGCGCGCCCTGGGCTATTGCTGGAAGAGCCGCCATGAGGGCAAGAACAAGTCGATCTTCATATCCCGACCGCCTCGACACACTCATAATGAGTGATGATGCCATGGCATTCCAGGTCTTGGTGAGCAATCCTCCCAGCACAATTCCTCCGCTATCAGGTATCGCTCCAGGGAGGACGTAGAGCAGTTCGACAATCCGATGCAATAGCGGCTGAACGATGGCGGTCGACATATCGGCGGGGGCCGCGATGACCTCCGCTATGTCTGCCATCGGTCCCCGATGCTCCTCAATGAGGGTGTCCATCACCGGAAGGTCGTCTATCGTCAGATATGCGTTGGGATGGCGCTCCGAACGGCCAAGGAGCGTGTAATGAAGGGTCACGAGAGTGTTCCTATGCTGGTTGCAGGCGCGAGTGGACGCCCAGATGAGGAAGACGGCGCACGATGCAGATGAACGAACGGGGACACGGTGAATGCATGCATCGGCGCATCGGCGCATCGGTGGGCGAGGCCGACGCAGGGCGACGCCGCCTCCTGGAGTGAACGCTGCGCACCGACATCGCCACTGGACGTTGGCGATGGCGAGCAGCGCGCCATGGAGCACGGCACCATCGCGCAGCGCGCCGCTCAGTCTGGACAACGAGATCCCCGATCCAGTCACGCCCTGAACACCGACTGAGTCCTCCGGGCACCGTGCGGGGACCATCGAGCGACTCCCGCCGGGTATCTCCGACGCTGCCGCAGGTGATAGGCGTTGGTGATCGATCGCATGCGAATGGGGTGATGGAGGTGCACTGGGCACAGGCTGAACCTCGTGACAGGACTGAGAACCTGGGGATGGTGATCGATCATGGCCAGGCGACCACGATCCGCAGCACACCCGGTGCCCCGCCTAGGGCGGCGGCAGCGTGTAGGAGGGCTCTGCGAGCACACGTGCCGCAAATCCCAGGAGTCGATGGGTGCGGTGGGAGTGGTTGAGACCCTCAGCCAACCGCGATTGGCTCAGTGTCGCCATGGCATCGCGAAGCCGCCCCTCCGCCTGCAGCAGGCGATGCTCCGTGATGTGGATGTCGTCCCGAAGATCAGCCTGCCGCTGCTCCCAATAGGACCCCCGCTCGTAAAACGGAACCGCGCGAATCACGTGTCACTCCCGCACAGATAGCCAAGAAGACGGACGACATCATCATAGTCTCTATATCCATTTTTTGGTATCCAGAGTCCTGTCACATCGCCCGGAATCGGCGGTCCGTCGAGCGCTACCCGATCCCTATGCTCCGCTCCCTGGAGTGCGACGGTTTCGGCAGCGCGCACATTGGCAGGATCACGGTATTGCGCCCGTAAACGTCCACGAGTCAGCGTCTCGATCCCCAGATACATGGCGCCGTTGTAGCTGATCGAGAGNNCCCATCCTCTCCGGATCCATGCCCGCATAATTATCGTAGCGCCCCTGGGCGACGCGTGCCGCGACCCACGGAAAGCGGATATCATGCACCATGCCATCATGTCGCGCTCGGCACCAGAGCAAATGAACGGCCTCTTCGTTCTTGACCTGCCCATTCGCCCGACGCGTGGCATCCGAGTGCAAAAAGACCGCGGCATCGTGACACCCCCTTGTCAGACCAATCCCAGAAAAGAAATAGTCCGCTTGCCGCTTGATCGCATCGAATTCGAATGGCACCACCGGCCCATCCACGCCCTTGGGCTTGCTCAGGATCGCGTGACCCACATGCAGGAATTTTGCCCCACGCTTGCGGGACATGATCCGCTGCGCATCAAGAATCCCGGCCATTTGAGCTGTCATTTGCGGGCAGTGGGGATCGATATGGCGAGCGAAGTCGCCATAGAGAGCAACGATCCCATGATATGGCCCTGACCGCTCGCCGAAAGCCCACTGAGTCCCGTGAGACATCGGCAGGGTGCCACCGGACGCGGACATGGCTGGGAACGTCAGCGGCAGTGCCGCTTCCGCGAACACCGCCGCCGTGCGTTTGTCATAGACGCCCTGCAGCATGCGTGTGCGTTCCGGCGTACGCTGCGATGCGATCTGCGCATCGACCCGCGACGCGAGTGCGGTACCAAGTGATGACCGCTCTGTATCGATGTCGATATCACCCCAGAGACTGGACAACGCCTGATGGAGGTCATCGCGACGGGTCCGCAGCTCGTGCACCTCCTGGATAGCCGCCTCGACGACGTCCATGCATTGCCGCTCAGTGGCATCCGACTGCATGCCCAGGTGCATCCACAGCTGGTGATCCACTGCCACGCGGCGATTCCGATTACGATCCCCGCGAACAGCAGGTCGCTCCTGCACGATGGGGATCTCTGAGAGCGCCAGGGATTCGGACACTCGATGCGCCAGACCCGGGGCAGGACCCGGCGACGTGTAGACTGGCAGTGAGGAGATGGATGAGGAATTGCTGTTCATGGCCTGGGTCCTTCTCAGGGTCGTCACGTGCCGTGATGACCCGGGTGATGGAGGGCTGATCAGGGAGCGCCGTCAGAGGGTGCATATCGTGCCGAGTGCCACGGTGCACCGATCGGTCTCCTGTCGGAGCCACGCCATATTCTGCGGCGCGACCACGCTCCCAGGAATGCAGACGGTCGTCACCGCCATCCATGCCTGAACGAGCGGCTCGACCAGCGCGCTCACGGTGATCAGGGTGCGTGCTCTGGGGTCAACGACTTGCGGAGGCTCCACCACCACGCGTGCGGGACTCGCCTCGGCAGTATGACCCAGGACGCGCAGTCGCACCAGATCTGAGAGCGACAACTGGAGCGCCGACGCGGTCGCCTCCAGGCGGCGGTGGAGATCCTGACTGACATCAAAGGCGAGCATTTTCGACTTCCCGGGTCTGCGAGCGCATTTCTCCTGCCCTGATGCCGAGGTCTGCACGCGTGTCTGGAAGGCATTCGCATCCACTCGCTGGGCCTTGCGGCGCTCGCGACGCTTGACCACCGATGGTGCATCGAGGCATCGGGGCAGGGGCTGGTGATCGCCGTCCAACGCGAGCCCCTGCAGTCTTGTGATTGGCGATCCGGATGTCGCTGCCTGCGTGGTGATGTCGCCACGCAACGGCAGGCGACAGCCAGACAGACGCTCGCCCGTGGCCCTCAGGCAACCGTCCATGAGGCTCAGCGCACCGACAAGTGCGTGGCATCGATCGCCATCAGCCGTATCGACGGTATTTCCCGCCCAGACGCCCGGAGGCAGTGCTGTCAACCACTGCGACATCCGCCTGGCGTGATCGCACAGGACCAGACATGCCCGGCGACAGGCAACATCGTGTGCCGACGGAACCATGACCTGACGTCCCAGGGGATGGTCACGCGACACGTCTTCCAGCTGTGTTTTCCCATATTCTTTGACGCTCACTCCCGAATCGGCGACCTGCGCGGTGAGCTCGATCTGCTCTCGGGGGGTCAAACGCACAAACACCTGATATCGCCTTCGTGGTGTCCGCGAATTCGATACGCGAGGAACACCCTGCCTGGGCTGTCTGGGAGCCTGCTGCTGCAAGAGCGCCCGGGCCGGCGGGTATTCGCTGGTGTGATACTGCGTAGGTACGCTGGCACTAGCGATGGGCCTGACGCCCGATGCTGACGGATTCGATGGGAATGTGGCGGGTGCGTGCATGGCGAGCTCCATACCCGCATTTTATTCGCTCGATGGAGCCGTCGAGACCTTTTAAGTACCTTCCACGATGTGCCGGAGGGGTCCGGTACATCGTCGCTTGGGTCTGAACCTGTTTCCGCCACGTGATGTCCGGGAATCCGGGGCTGCGCACCCAGCCATGCCGCACCGATGCCCGTCGCTCCGCGCGTCGTCTCACGACCGACGGGGACGATGGCAGGTGGGCACGGTGCAGACCGTCTGCGGGGAACTGTCATGATGCGTCATGCCACCTGATGCGTGACACCACCGGCGCAGCACCACACCATGACCAGCATTCCCGACGAGGCGACGACCAGGCTCCATGACCAGAACCTCGATACGACGATGTCCGTGCCTCAACCGAGTGCACGCCTGATGCGTCCCTTTTGCATACGGACCGGAACCGGGACCGGACCAGGCCCATACAGGTCAGCCTCCCATCCCAGCAGATCCGCCACGTCCCATACCGATGTCAGCGCCACCCATAATGATCAACCGCATGGACCACGCGTGCGTTCGGACCCCATTGCAGGCTGCCATCTGCGGCACAGTGGAACGCCGACGCCACCGATGGCGCCTGCTGCGGAGCGTGCGGGGAATCCCGGTATCGGCATCCCCCTATGTCGCTCGATGACGTCCTCCTCAGACGAACGGCGGCATGGCAGCATAGATGGTGACGCAGTGCTCCCACTCACCGACTACGACCTGGGTGTCACAGAACGGACCCAACTGCGCACGCATCTGCTCGGCGAACCGGTGCGCGGCCGGGACATCCGGGGCACCCTCCTGGTCGCAGAACTCATAGGTATCCTCGCCACCAACCCACACCAGGTAGCGGATCAGCCTGCGGACGCCCCGACGCGAGAGCGGCTGCCATGGATCACCCGACGCGGATCGGGCGGCACGGATTGCTGACTGGGGAAGACGAGCGGTGGTCATGGGCAGTTCCTCCTTATGCGGGGCGATGGGTGGCGAGAGCCGTGATCCGTCAGGCGGCGCCGCATGCGTCCGTGCCCATCGGGGGCGCCGTCCCGCCTGGGGACACCTGTGCAGACTGCTCCGGTATGCTGGGCGGCTGGAGCGGACCCGCCGAGTCGTCCACGCTCACCACGGCGCGCTGCAACGCTGCCGTGGCTGTCGGAATGTCTGCCGGCAGCAAGTGGCTCAGCTCCGTCACCCGGAGGCTGCGTGCGAGGAGCTCCGTGCAGGCCGCCCTACCCAGATGCCGGGTCGCTGCGATCCAGGCCGCTGTCAGGTCCTGCTGCGCCTGAAACGCCCTGCGGGTCGTATCCGGTGCCATGGGCCGGGCCGGCTCGCCATCGGTCGTGCTGCCGGAGAGTCCCACCCGATGCGCCGTGGTCTGGCTCGGGGTCGGTGCAGCGCCAACGGGACCGGGGGTGCCCGTGCGCGTGCCAGGACGGCCCACGGCACCCCCAGGGGCAGCCGCTGCGGTCCCACAGACCCGATTCGCCGCATCCGCGGCGTCGACCAGCCGGATATTGAACAGCGCGATCAGCAGTAGCCGACGCACCGTGGTCACCGCCGTGGCACAGGCCTGTGGTTGGGCCGCAGCGAGCGCCATCGGCATATGGGCCGTATAGGACTCCCCGGTCGGGACATGCACCACCGTCAGCGCACAGAGCAGGACGCCCTGCTCCCACTGGATATCCGGGAGCAGGATGAGCGATGCCGAGCGCAAGGCCGGCTCCAATGCCTCCTGGATCTGATCGAGGCTGGCATACGTGGAACCGGTATCGGCATACACCGACCTCTTGATCACGGGAGGAAGCTGCTGGGCGACCTGCTCGAGGGCCGTGTGCAGATGGGTGCGGGAGATTGTGGGGGCAGGCATGGGGGTGTCCTCTCGTGGGTAAAGATGTGCCAGCATGGTCTTGGCCGCAGCAGCCACAGCAGATCCAGCGGCGTCAGCAGCTGCTGAACCGCCTCCGCCGCTCTGCCGTTCGTCGACCGTCACCGTGCACGCGGTTCACGGCCGTGATAGCTCGTGCACGTGCTCCCGCGATGATGTGCGCGCAGAGGGTCAGGAGCGGCGGTGTGTGCGGCTGTAGGCCAGCTCCTGAGCACGGGTATGTTCACGTGCCCATAAAGTCTCCGCCAGCGTGATCTGGGGATGGGCGAATCCGTGGGGATCATGGCCATCCACATGCACCACGGCGTACCAGTCGAAGAGCAGGGTCTCGATCACGATGCCGGCGAATTCCGGAGGCGCGAACAGGGACCAGTCATGGGCCTGTTCTCCGGCATCGCTGAAGAGCTGATCCGGTGCATGCAGGCCCGGCTGCTCCAGAATCACTGCCAATGGCCATCCGTAGATGAACGTCGTGACGTGGGTGCGCGCAGACGCATGGGGTCGGGGCGACATCGGAGTGGTCATCGGTTGTCCTGTCGTCGTGGAGGGTCTTGGAGTCTGTCAGCATGCCGGCGATGGGGGCTGACTGCGGACGTACGGAAACGGCGTCCACGGTGTCGTCTACGCTAGCGTCTGGCCGATAACGGCCGCTCACGGTCTGCGAGACCGTTGGCTGGTGGGGTGGACTCGTAGCTGGGTATCGTGCTCATGTCCTGATCCCCTCAGGCACGGAGCGCGCATCCCTGCGATGCGTGTCGGCAGGCTGCCAGTTTTATAGTATATAATTACTTTCAACATTTCAACCACGTTCTGCTCCCGTGCGCCCGTGTGCCGACACACCGGTAACGATGCGTCGCCCCCTGATCGCTCGCTGCCTCGCGAACCTGCGCCCCCTCGCTCCCATGCCCCTGCTCACGCTGGTCCGAGCCGCTCGCGATAGGCCAGCAGGCTGAGCACGGTCTCGATGAGCCCGCCCTCGGAATAGCCCGCGCTGAACGCATACGCCGAGTGGTACCGGCTGAGCAGGGCATCTCCCCCATCGCGGACCAGGTCCGCTATGGCGCGGCGCACCGCAGGATCGCACTGCCCCTCATACCGCTCGGCGATGAAGCGGATGTCCTCCAGATCACGCGGCACCGTCCGCCCATCATCGGGGTTCATTGCCCGCAGCTTCTGTGCGGCCAGCACCGTGATGGTGTAGGTCCGCACCTCATGCCTCATCACCACGGTGGCGGGATCGATGCGCTCCCGGAAGGAGGTCTCGACCTTGAAGCGATTCATCGCGGCGTCGCCCAGGGCATAACTGACGATGTACCGCCGCACGGTGGCGGTGTCCTTGGTCAGCTGGATATCCCGGACCACCCCGCCCATGCCCGACAGCGCTGCCGAGATCGTCGCTTCGAGCGACAAGGCATGCTCGGCATTATAGTCGAGATCCTCCGTATGGCGGTCCCGACCGTAGGCGATGATGAGGGCGCTGCCGCCCTTGAGCACCGATGGCAGCACCGCCAAGGCACGGGCCACGGTCGCGAGGACGTGGCGATGGAGCGCACGACGAGCCGCACCGTCCGGCCCGCTGTCTGACGATGACGCTCCCGCAGGTGCCGTCTGCCCGGTAGGCGACGGTGGGCGGGACCCAGATGCATGAGGATCGTCGGACATCACAGCCTCCTTTCACGACACCAGGGGCCACCCAGGCACTGGCGGCACCCCCCATACGGCATACGCCCGAGTCACCCGCGCCCGTCCCGGCGGTCGGTGCGGCGCGGGCTGAGACCGACCAGGAACCGCCACGCGCACGCGTCGCCCAGACTCACGGGTGCCGTCGCCACCCCCCCCGTTTCCCGACCGCCTCGTATGGAGGGCCCGGTCTCCATCACCGGTCGCACCGCTCGTTCCACCGGCTTGGCAACCAGCGGCTCCTGACCGGGTCCGCGTGATCACCGATCGTTGGTCGATGCCACGATGCGCCCGCTCACCGCGACGCTGCCAGGGCATGCACCAACCGGGGCTGCCGATCGATCCAGCGCTGGAGGGCCGCCGAGGGCTCGCACTCCCGCAGCATGCGGATCAGTGTCACCAGCTGCTGGTGGCTGGCTGGTGACATCGCTGTGCGATCGGCATCCAGGAAGGACGGGTCCAGCTGCGCCGCCAGCACGGCATACAGCATATCGGCCAGGGCGCGCGCGGGTGATGCGACATAGACCGGGCCCTCGGTGACCACGCCAGCAGCGATGAGGTATGCCGATTGCTCGATAACCCCCGTGGAGCCCCAGAGATGAGCCGTCGACGGATACGTGTCACCCGCGATGGGGATGGGGGTGACCGCGTCGCTCCAGGAGGAGCACAGGTGCCAATCCGACAGCTCCGCATCGACCGGAACCGAGAGCGCCGGCTGACCCGTCACATACCGCTGGGGAGTGGAGGGATGGATCATGGGTGGTTCTGTCAGGACTGTGCACTCACTGCGTGACCGCGGACAGCGCATCACGGTACGGGGGGAGGCTCCTGCTGGTGCTGAGCCCGGAGACGAGCGATGGTCGCCTGCAGCACGAGTTCCCGATCGGATGTCCCGGCCTGCAGCGCTGCGGTCGTGGCTCGTGCCGCCACGTCCAGGCGCTGATCCAGGTCATCGAGCCAGGCGTCGCAGGAGATCGGCTGGGATCCGGTCGGCAGCTGCGGCAATGCAGTGGTGGGCGTCATGGGTGAGCTCGTCGAGTGGTGGGGAAGGAGCGTCCAGGAAGGCGTCAAGTGGCACCGGGTTCAGCATCAGGTGATCCGAACGGATGATCCGCAGCCGTACGCATCGCTGCGGACGATAGTGCCGGATGATGTCCCGCATGGTGGCCCGGCTCTTCTCGTGATTGGCCGCCATGCCCGAGGCGGAGATATAGCGGCCATCGGTGCACGCCCGTCCGATCATGCGCTGCATGGCATCGCGAAAGGTGGTGGCGATATAGCAGACGGTCACCGATCCGCCACGGCTGAGGGCGCCATCGATCACCTGGGTGGCGAATGCGGTCGATGTCAGGGTGGTATCGAAAGCAGCGGCGCCAGGTGGGACCAGTGCCGGCGGTGTGGTGACGAACCGCGTCTTCCCCGACCCACTGCCACCGGTGATCAGCAGCAGGTGCGGGGGCGTGCGCGCATCCCCCTCCGTGGTCGCGCAGCGCAGGATGCGATCCTTGGAGGCCGCACTGGCTGGCTGGGTCGTCGCCGAGGTGAGGTGCGTCCGCACCATCCGGCGTGCGCGCAGCGGATGGCCACGGACCTCGGCGTAAGCCGGGACATCCTCCACCATCTGCGCGTCGAGCGCGGTGGGAATCGTCCCGGTGGCAAACCAGGGACTGAGTTCGCGGTAGCCATCCGCATTGATGACGGATCCCCCCAGCGATTCGGGCACCTGGGCATAGCGTCGATCCGCCAGCTGGACATCGCCGACGACGACCGCCAGGTCCCGTTCAACCATCCGCTGGAGAGGTGTCAGCGATGCCCTACCCTGCAGCGGAAAGGGGGCGTCGTAGACTGGCGACGTCGATGAGGCCGTCGCAGGTACTATCGGGTTGTCGGTCATGAGTCCTCCGATCACTGGTGCGCTCGACCCGGGCGACACCCGGCCGTGCCCGCATAGCCTGCATACGTCTCGGGGGCACTGTGGCTCTGTATCCGGCTCTCCACGGGGCTTGGTGAACCATCCTCATCACCGCGATGCCTGGTCTCCCCATCTCGGTCCGCGCCCGGCCTGAGCGACCACCAGCCCGCTCGTTCGTCATGTCGCCGGTCGCGGTCTGCCAGTCACCGACCCGTGACGCGATCACGGCCTGTCGGCTCGCTCCTCCGCTCACCCGTGGCTAATATAGCACATAATTTTTTTAGGCAATTGAAATCTGACTCTCCAGGTCCCAGCTCGACCCGCACGGGTCACCCACCACGTGAGTCAGGTGCGCCACATCCATCCTCCCGGGTGGCGCCCTCCCCGCCCGCTCGGGTTGATCAGACGACAACGACAAAGGCGCATCTCCGCCGGCAGCGCGTACCCGTCATGCGCTCCGGGTGGTGGTGTGACGCCAGTGCGTGACCACCACCCGGGCTCGCACACTCCGTGCGCGTGTCAGCCGACGCGACACGGTGATGACCCGCACCCCCCTGCACAACGACACGATGACCGCCTGAGCGCGCACAGCGCCATCATGGTATCGCCGGGTGCACGCTCACGCGCAGGTGCAATGCACGCAGGACCTCATGCAGCGCGATCTCCGCAGGAGGCGGTGTGCTCGCCGCCAGCAAGGCCGTGATCGCCTGGCGGGGAACGCCTGAGATCAGCACGAGATCGACGATAGGCCAGGTGAGGCCGTGATCGCGATCCGCCCGCCGCAGCTGGACGACGCGCAGCAGCGCATCGTGCAGCCGATCGCCGAGCCATGGCGGCACCATCAGCGGGGCGCCGTCCTCCTCGACCAGGGGCGCAGTGACGGCCTGTCGGAGCAATCGCAGGCGATCAGCTATGCGCGCACGCACCGCACGCTCCAGCGCGGCGCCTTTCAGGCCCGTCTGGGCGGCCACGCTGGGACGCATAATGGCCGCGACATCGTTGGCTGCTGGCCGTATGCGCTCCGGGGGGAAATCGATGGACGGGAGCCGTGTGTCAGGCTGTCGAGGGGAGCCCTTAATCGCGAGACGGCACCCCAGGGCGCACAGCAGCGACTCCATCTGGGCCAAGGCGCGATCCGTCCCCGTGCGCTGCCAACCCGAGAGGAGTCCGGCCGACACGTGCGCTGAACGGGCCATATCGGCCACCGTGATGCCCTGCTCCGCGATGCGATCCAGCACCGTGCGGACCAGGACCGATGCGCCGATGGCGGTCCGCGGACCTGGCCTGATCGTCCGGCCCTGCTGGGGAATGCGATCGACAGACGGCAACGCGGTCGCTGTCCCAAGGGTCCATAAACGCTGCGTCCCGACCTCGACCTGCAGGCGTATCCCCAAGGTCGTCATGAGGGCATCGATGATGCTCAGCAGCAGCACTGGTCGTCCCCGGATGGCAGCAGCGCGCATCTTGGCCTGGAGCATGCCCGCGCTCAGCATGAGCGCCTGATCCGTCCACCGTAGTCGCCCAACTGCTTGGCGTGCCCGCAGGAGGTCATGGGCGATCTGCACCAGCGACGTTGCCGTAACAGGAGGAGCAGGTGTCAAAGGCTGGGCCAGATCCTCGGCCAGCTTGGCCTGGTACGCCTCCAGGGACTGCCGTGCATGCCAATCAGCATCGCCCCCAATATCCTGCGACGTGCGCCGGTAGGCCTGCCGTCGGGTCAGCGCCACATTGGTCATGGCCTGTGTGCGGTACTCTTCGGGAATGGACGCCAGCCTGACGGGCTGCAGCTGCGTGTCGATCCACAGCCGTACGACCGCACCTTGTGCCCGCAGGAAGCATTCAAAGGAGGCCATCTCGCGCTGCGCCACCCCGGACCAGACCATCCGCTTGAGCGTGTGCGTCGGCACGCGAGCCCGGGCAGCCAGCGCCGGAATCCCATAGGCCCGCTCGATGATAGTCGTCGTAATTGCCGATAGGACACCGGATTGGTACCAGTCATGCACGCGGATGACATCGGAATGCGTTCTCATCAAACCACCTGTGGTGGGCGCGAGCTCAGGCGTCCTAGGATGAGGATCGGGGCCCGTCGCACCTCGCCAAGGAGCGAGTCGCCAGCGACCACGATCTGTGCCTGACGCGTCGGAGTGGGAGCCGTGCGCACCCCCCTCGCCAGAGAGGAGCAGACACGGTGTGGCCATCGAGCTCCGGCTGCCCAGGCGCCGACCCATGCATGATCGCCATTCAGGCGCCAGCTCGGGTCTCTGGGAGGTACCTGGGAATCCTGTGCATGCCAGGCCGCGCGTCGGGGGGGTACGCGTCACAGCACTCCACCATGGCCACACAATCGCGTCCAGGCATGATGAGAGGCTGCCTTGTCGGCTGCTTTCCGAGTTCAGTGGCTTGCATCCGGTCACCACGATGCTCGCTGTGGAATGCTGGGGTTCACTCGGCGCACGACCGTGCCCATGGTGTCCTGTGACGGTGCGCCATGCGATTAACCTTCATGCGCTGTACCCGTCCAGGCGCTCTTCTCCACAACAGTCGCTCGTCTCACACGTCGCGCATACGGCACGACCAGCGACGGTGCACCGGGAACGACTATGGCTCAGCTCGTCGTAACGACGCTGTTCGCGACGTGGGCTGGCGAGCGTAGAAGATCGTACGCTGATCTCCTTGACCAGCTCGGGAGTCCGGGTGGGGGACGTGCTGGAATTCGTCCGACTACCATCACGGTACAACAACAGGGGTCATGACGAACAACAGGACTGCGATTCGCACGGAGGTGGCACCATGTTCATCGGTCTTCCGCGCACTCGGTTGTGAAATAATGCGATTCGATCGCCCTGATCCATCGGGTGCACCCATCCAACCGGCCATGACGACGCGGAGCGAGAGGGCTCGATCAGGAGGGCGTCCTGCGATTCACGTGCCGCATCGGTGAGAGCCATGCAATGTGCATCAGGACCATGGTGCGCGGCGGGTTGCCATCCCTGGATGCGTTGGCACGGCATGGGCTTCATATCCCTCGACGTCTCCGGCGCAGGCCAACCGATCCCGCGTGTCTCCCCCGATGGACGTACCAGTGATAGCAGTCGTTCCCATCAGGATGTAGCACCCACCACCGTCCTCGTCCACTCGGACGACCCAGGACATCACGTGCGTCTCGTCCTCGCAGGTTCCGTGCGTTCCCAGGTTCATAGCGCCAGACGATCCGCGCGACCGATGGTCAGCAGCCGGGTCTCGATCGCTGCGATCTGGTAGTCACCTACCGGCAGACCATCTGACATGCACCCGCGACCGACACTGGTCGCCGTGAGCGGGTTCAGCGACACGACCCTCATGTGGGCAGGTCACCGACGAGCACCCGCACTGCAGGACTGCCTCACCATGAGGATGTCGTGATTCAGGAGACGAGTGGCCATCATGAGATACCGTGCACACCACCGTTGCGCTGCGATCCCCCCATCGCCCGCAGTGATCGATCGCGTGGCCCGCAAGCTTCGTGGCGGAACCGGCAGCGCGGCTTCGGGACGCTCGCTGCGCCTCATGTGCGTGACCATGGCAATCGCTGTGCTCGTCGGGTTGCGCGCGAGCGCAGACGAGGCTGATTCCATGGTCCTGTCCGACCGCTCCATCGACGGTCCCACGGTGGGCAGCGACTGGCCCCTGGTCATGCCCTATCGCGGTGGCGAGATACGGCTCTACCATCCCGCGGTGGAGTCCCTCAGGGGCAATCGCATCACCTCCCGCGCCGCCTTCAGCGTGACAGCCGCACCTGACGCCACGCCCGCCTTCGGCGTGCTCTGGCTGACCGGCCACGCCGTCATCGACCGCGACACCCGCACCATGACCGTGAGCGATCAATCGGCGACCAAGGCGCATCTGCCTGCCGCATCAGCGCACGACGAAGCCCTGATCACCTCGGTGGTGACCGGTCGCATCAAGGGCCTCGATCCGGTCCTCAGCCTGGACCGCATCCTGACCTCGCTGAACGATGCGCAGCGCAACCAGCACGCGGCCGCCACGCGCACAGCGACGCCACCGGCGATCATCGTCGTCGAGCATCGCGCCATGCTGCTCACCATCGACGGGGACACGCACATGGATCCGATCCCGGGAAGCCGCCTCGATCGCATCGTGAATACGCCCTATCCACTGGTGCGGGATCCGAGCACGGCCGCCTGCTGGCTCCTCTACGGTGGACGCTGGTATACCGCTCCCGTTGTCACAGGCCCATGGACCGCCGCTGCCGAGGTGACGGACGAGGTCCTGTCCCTGGCCCCGATGCTGACGGGTGTGGCGAGCACTGCCGACGTCCATGCCACCGCAGGACCAGTCGACATCGTGGTCAGTCAGCACCCAGCCGAGCTGATCAGCATTGATGGGGCCCCGACCTATGATCCGATCCCAGGGACCGCACTGCTGGCGGTCACCAATACCGACAGCGATCTCTTCGTGGACACCGCCAACCAGCAGCACTATGCGCTCCTGGATGGCCGCTGGTTTCACACCGGTGATCTCGCCCATGGCACCTGGATGCAGGTCGCCCATGCGGCACTTGTGAGTAGCCCCTGGGATTAC
>PLEW01000142.1 GCA_003136555.1 Planctomycetota bacterium
TGCTCGACGGCCTCCATCGCCGCCGCGGGCATGAAGTGGATGTCCGCCACCAGCGGCACGGCTGCGAAGCCGGCGGCGCTGAAGCCGCTGCGGATCGGCGCCAAGGCCTGGGCATCCTTCACCCCCGGGGCGGTGATGCGGATGATCTGGCAGCCGCTCTCGGCCAGGCTGATGCACTGCGCGATGGTGGCAGCGACGTCCTGGGTCGGCGTGGTGCACATGCTCTGGACCACCACCGGCGCCGGTCGGCCGCCGATCTCGCCACCGACCTGGACGGCGCCGACCATCACCGCCCGGCTGTTGCGGCGGGAAAAGGCCAGGCGTGCGGGAACGTAGGGGGCCGCGACCGCAGGGACGCTCAGGATCATGGCTTCAGCCTAATTGGCGAGCGCGCCAGCCAAGCGGCAACAGGTCCGCCGCCGACCCATCCAGCCTGCCCTGGGCCCGAGGGGGCGGCGGTGGTCACGGGATCTCAGCTTCCTGGCGTTCGCGCTGGCGGCGTGAGATGGTATGCAGGAGGTTGCGCTCCTGCTCGGTGAGCGCCTGCAGCCCATGCTCGGAGACCTTGGAGAGCAGCCGGTCGAGATGTTCCTGTTCAGCAGCCTCCTCACGTTCGCGCGCGAGCTCAGCTCGTTGGCGTCGGCGCGCCTTCCATTGCGCGAACCACGAGCGCGGGCGACGGCCTTCGCTGACGGTCTCGTATTCCACCTGCAGAACGGGATCGAAGCCGAGGCGCACCGAGCGGTGCTCCTGGATGGTNNACCGCCACAGGCGGGCGCCGTCGAAGATCGAGCAGGCCAGAAGGTTGGCGAGGAAGACGAAGCTGTTCCAGGCCGCGGCGTAGCTGGCGATCAGGTAGGAGAGCGACTCATTGCCATGGGGGAGGAGGAACAGGGCGAAGCTGGCGTGCTCCTGGTGCATGCTGAGGAAGGGCGCGAGCAGGGCGCACGTCAGCCACAGCACCAGGCTGATCGCCGGTCCGGCGCCGGCTACTGCCGCCTGCTTGGCCGGGGTCAGCGGCACGCTCATCGAGGTCTGGTCGTTGAACAGGGCGAGCACCGTGCGGTCGGCGCTGCCGCCGACCAGGCGGGCCATGCCGACGTGGGCCATCGCATGCAGGTACATGGTCAGCGG
This sequence comes from Planctomycetota bacterium, assembly GCA_003136555.1. Lineage (GTDB taxonomy): Bacteria > Planctomycetota > UBA11346 > UBA11346 > UBA11346 > BOG-1363. Next base: position 1,135 of record PLEW01000142.1, read on the forward strand.
CGGGATGATCAGGGCGGCGGGGATCATCCACCAGACGAGGCCCTGGGTGAAGCGCACCACATCGAAGAGCATCGCCACCATCAGCGTCCAGCTCATGCGCACCTCAAGGGTGCGCGTGCGCCAGAGCAGGGCAGACCAGTTCCAGATTGCGGGGGAGTCCATGATGGTGCTCAGCACACCTTTATCGCCGGATCACCACCAGGAAAGGATAACGTATGCCGGGCTTTATCGGCGGCAGCCGCAGGTCGGGGGAATGCAGCCAGTCCTCGACCGCCAGGTCGAACTCGGCATCCCCGCTGCTGTTGACCAGGTGGGCCTGGACCTCGCCGGTCGGGGCGATCGAGACCTCGATGATCAGGCGCATCTGGCGCACCCGCGCGCTGATCGCCCGCCAGCGCTTCTGGACCTGGATGTTGAGGAGATCCTCGAGGAACTCCTGGGTGGTGCGCAGCAGCTTCTCCTCGTGGCTGAGTTCGAGGTTGCTGATTGCATGCGCGCGCATCTGGGCGATCAGGTCGCCGTCGTGCGGGCTGCTGGGCGGCGGGGTGATGGGGGTGGCGTTGGCGCCCTGGCTGCCCGCCCCGATGGTGCTGCCCGGATGGTCGGTGTTCACCGCGGTGATAGGCACGGCACGGTCGCCTGGCAGGGGCTGGTGCAGGCGGTCCAAGGGCGGCAGCGGCGGGGCGGGGACGGTCAGCGGAGCGAGCACCTGGGCGCCAGCCCGGGGTGCGGCGGCCGGGTGGGCCGCTTGCGGGGTGCGGGCCGGGGGGGTCGGCTGAGTCATGGCCGAGGCCTGCGGCGGCGGGGTGGTCGGCGGGGTCGGACTGCACCCCCGGGGGGCGAATGCCACCAGCACCAGGGCGGCATGCAGGGTGGTGGAGAGGTACACCGATCGGCGCGTGACGGTGGCCATATCACCCCATCCCGATGCGGGAGACAGGCGGCAGCGTGTCGAGAGCGCCGCTTCCGGTCGCTGGCGCGCCCAGGATGGGGACGGTGGGGATCAGGGTGCGTGCTCCTCGAGGTGGTGAACCCCTTCGGCCAGGCCCAGGCGGTCCAGGCATCCCAGGGCCCTGAGCACCTCCATCTGGGTCGGCAGGTCCGCCGCCACCAGCACGGCATGCACGGGTTCGAGGTAGTCCAGCTCCGCACCCGGCTGCGCCCACCAATCCTCCTCGCGGCCAGTGACGCGCCTGAGGGTGGTGACGATCAGTTCGCCATCGATGCGCGAAGCGGCCAGATGCGCGATCGGCAGCAGGGCGATGCGGCGACGCTGTCCTGGATGCTCACGTGGCACAGGCATCGGCAGTCCGGTCCTGGAGATGCACAGCACGCCGTTGATGAAGCGCGCCGTCAGCCCGGCGTCCTGCAGCAGGTCGGTCACCTCCCCCACATGGCACAAGCCGATGGACACCCCACCACCGGGGAAGGGGCCGGCGGTAGTCATGGCATCGATGCTCACCGAGCAGGACATCGCCGTCGCCAAGCCATCGACCAAACCGGTCCACGAGGTGGCATGGCAGGGGGTGGTGAGCACTCGCAGCAGATCGGGGCAATCGGGGTCGCCAAGCGAGCTTGCGCATTGTGCCGAGCCGTGCTCGAGCAGGGAGATGATCTCGGTGAGCTGCGACTGCCCTGCGGCGTCCAGGCTCGCGGTCCAGATGCCGGTGTCGGGCAGCAGCGACAGCCCGGCATCGCCGCCCAGCCAGGGGACCAGCAGGCGGTGGATCAGCTCCTCATAGCCCGGTACATGGACCAGGGTGCTGGTGCAGGTGGTGACCAGCAGCGGCCCCTGGGGGAGGAGCGGTGAGCGGGTCAGCACGATGCGCCCGTGCGCACTGAGCGCCCACCAGCAGCCCAGGGCGTGCGCGAGCGCCTGCCGCCGCGACGCCGGGCTCGCATCGACCAGGGAAAAGGCCAGGCGGGCCGATCCCAGGCCCTCGACCAGGCAGGCGGTATCGAGCTCGAAGGTCGTCGCGGTCATCTCGGTCAGGGTGGTCAGCGCCGTCTGCCCATCGACCCCGAGTCCGCCGTAGGTCAGGCGGGCGGCCTCGGCCGCCATCAGCGACCGGCCGATGAGCGCCAGCAGCAGGCACGCGACCGCGCAGATGAGCGGACGCGGTGCAGGCAGGAGGCCTCGGTCGGCGGTCGGCATGGTGTCAGCCGTAGCGTTTTTCCATATGCCGCATCACCGCGCCATAGACGGCCTGGCTGTCGGCGGCGAGCTCGACCGGGGGGTTGGCATACGTCGCAGTGATGCCGGCCAGCTTGCCGGTGTGGTAGTCGGCCTTGATGTTGCCGAACTTGAGCCCATGGGCGGTGGACACCACCACCACCCGCTCGTTCTTCTTCACCTCGCCGCGCTCGACGAACTTGATCAGCGATGCCAGGGCCACCCCGGTATGCGGGCAGTTGAACAGCCCGGTGCGATCGGCGCGCGCGCTGGCGTCGGCGAGCTCCTGCTCGCTCGCCTGCTCGACCTTGCCGTCGTGCTTCATCAGCATCTTGATCGCCTTGCTGCGGCTGACCGGATTGCCGATGCGGATGGCGCTGGCCTGGGTCTCGCCGGCGATCACCGGATGGAATTCCTTCCAGCCGGTCTTGTAGGACAGGTAGAGGGGGTTGGCGGCCTCGGCCTGGCAGCAGACGATCTTGGGGATGCGGGTGATGATGCCCAGCGTCTGGATCTCCTCGAAGCCCTTGTACAAGGCGCTGACATTGCCGAGGTTGCCGCCGGGGATGAAGATCCAGTCGGGGACTTCCCAGTCGAACTGCTGGACGATCTCTATGGCTACGGTCTTCTGGCCCTCGACGCGCAGGCTGTTCATCGAGTTGGCGAGGTAGAGCTTCTTGTCCTCGGTGAGCTCCTGCACCAGCTGCATGCAACCATCGAAGTCGGTGTCCAGGGCCAGGGTCAGGGCGTTGTTGGCGATCGGCTGGATGAGCTGGGCGGGGGTGATCTTGCCGCGCGGCAGCAGCACCACGCTGGTGATGCCGGCAGCGGCGCAGTAGGCGGCCAGCGCGGCGCTGGTATCGCCGGTCGAGGCGCAGGCCACACCCATGATCTGGTGCTTGCCCGACTTGATGATGTGGTTGACCTGGCTGACCAGCACCGTCATGCCGAGGTCCTTGAACGACCCGGTGTGGCTGACCCCGCACTGCTTGACCCACAGCTCGGGGATGCCGAGTTCGCGGCCGAAGCGCTCGGCCCAGAAGAGGTTGGTCCCGCCCTCGTCCAGGCTGACGATGTCGGCATCGGGGATGCCGGGCAGCACCATCTCCTTCTTGCCCCAGACGCCGGAGGAGAACGGCCACTGGGTACGCTTGTAGCGCCCGTCCCACAGCTTCATCCAACCCGCCGGCGTGCGGTTCTTCAGCGCCTCCAGATCGTGCGCCACCTCGAGCAGGCCACCGGAAGGGCTGCGGTAGATGATCTCATCCAGCTCCCAGCGGCCGGTGCCGGTCTCGGCATCGCGGAACCAGGCGTCGTACGTCATGTGCACTCCGTTGCTCTGTCCACACGTTGGGGCGCGGTGGCAAAACGCCAGAGGCAGCCTGGCGGTCCCCGGCAGCCTCCTGCAGGCGGCCAGGCCAGGCAGGGCACGGCCAGGTTGCGCCGCCTGCCAGGCGATTCCTTCTGGTTGGCAAGGGCGCGTGACCTCCTACAACCGGGGAACGCGCAATGAATCTGAAGCTGCACATCAATGTCCCTGAAGCGGCCATCCGCATCGTCGATCTGACCACCAGCGTCCTTCCATGCGTCGTCGGCCGGGATTCCGAGGTATCGCAGGTAGCGGTCGCCGACAGCCAGGCCAGCCGCGCGCACTGCTCGATCGAACTCGAGGGCGACGCGGTCTTTGTCGAGGACATGGGCAGCCGCAACGGCACCTGGCTCAATGGCCAGAAGATCACGCGCGGACGGGTATACCATGGCGATGTGGTGCGCATCGGCCGCACCCATATGACCTTCGAGATCGGCGACAACCAGCCCATCGATCCGCTCATCGGCCAGCGCCTGGGCGGCTTCGAGCTCCAGGACGTCATCGGCCGCGGCCGCTACGGCACGGTATTCAAGGGCATGCAGGTGGCGCTCGGCCGTGCGGTGGCGGTCAAGGTGCTGGCGGAGGAGTACCGCAGCGACCCCGAGAGCGTCCAGGCCTTCCTCGCCGAGGCCCGGCGGGCAGGCCGCCTGAACCACCCCAACCTGGTGCAGGTGCATGATGTCTGCCAGGTGGGCGAGAACTACCTGCTGATCATGGAATTGATGACCGGTTCGACCGCCGATGCGCTGCGCGACAGCGGGCCCTTCGATGAGCCGACCATGCTCCGCCTGCTGCTGCATGTCTCTCGCGCCCTGGCCTATGCCGAGTCCCAGCGGCTGGTCCATCGCGACGTCAAGCCGGACAACATCCTCTACAACGAGGAAGGCGCCTACAAGCTCGCCGACCTCGGCATCGCCGCCCCGATCGCCGAGAACGGCGTCGCCACGCAGGAGCGCATCTTCGGCAGCCCGCACTATGTCGCGCCAGAACAGGCGCGCGGCGGCGCCATCGATGGCCGCGCCGACCTCTATGCGCTCGGCGCCACGGCCTTCCATCTGCTCACCAACAAGACGCTCTTCACCGGCACCAACCGCCAGGTGGTGGTCGCCCACATCAGCACGCCGCCGCCAGACCTGGGCAAGCTGGTGCCGCAGATCTCGGATGAGCTGGTCGACCTGATCATGGAGATGCTGGAGAAGGACCCCGACGACCGCCCCGAGAATGCCAACGAGGTGGCCGAGCGCATCGAGGCCCTGCTCAAGAGTCCGCCCAAGCCCCGCCCGGTCGGCGGGCGCAAGCGCATGCCTCGCGTGCGCCGGCGCCGGCGCTACCGCTCCTAGAGACCGCAGCGGCGCTGCCGGGCCCGTGCTGCAGCTCCGCTCCCGCCCGGATCGACTACTTGTTCCAGGTCAGCAGCACGCCATCTGCAGTCGGTGTGCAGGTCAGATCAGTGACCCGTCCCAGCCATTCGAGCGCGCTTTGCAGCTTCATATCCTTGCCGGTGAGCGTCACCGGCAGGTTCTTCAGCGTCTCGGCCTTGCTGTCATAGGTGAACTTCACCCCGGTGAGCTGGGAGAGCGCCGCGATCGCCTCCTCGACCGGCGTATCATCGAACTTGAAGCTCACCGGCCGCCCCAGCTGCTTCAGGCGCTCGGCACGCCACGGCTCGTCAACCGGCTTGGCCGGTGCGGCCTTGCTCGCCAGCACCTCGTCGTCCGTGAGATCGGCGAGGAAGCGCACGCGCAGGTGCTCGGCGGTCACCCCGCCATGGATGGTGAAGCGCGCATAGGCATATTCGCTGGCGAGTTCACCGCTCGACACCACTGCGCCGCCAATCAGGGCGGCGACCTTGCGGCCGTGCACCTCCAGCTGCACCGACAGCGGATTGGCATCGGGTTCGGCATCGAGCTCGACCTGCTTGAGCAGGGTGCGCTTGTCGCCCTCGATCTGGTCGAGCGTCAGCTGCTTGCCCTTGATCTCGAGCACCACACCGCGCCCGGCGCTGTCCACCACATCGAGTTCGCTGCCGCCTTGGATGGCGAGCAGGGATTCGACGCGGCAGTTGCGCAGCTTCTCCATGAAATCCCAGGACGTCGTGCCATGGATCGCGCTGCCCTTGTCTCCAGCGATCGGCTCCTGGCCGGAGCTCGGCTTGAACAGGCGGGTCTCCAGGCAGNNAGGCAATCGACGCCGGCGAGTTCGTGATCGAGCAGGTAGCGGTCGACGCAGGGGAACCAGGTGCGCTGGCGTGGCACCGGCTTGTTGGCCGAACGGTAGTAGGCAACCACTTCCTTGCAGGTCGGCCAGTAGTAGGCGAGCACCTGGTAGGCGCTCGCCGGATCGCCCTTGGCCGCCAGGCCCAGGAGCTGCTTGCGCAGATCGGCGAGGCCGGAGGCCTGGCTCTTCCAGTAGCTCTGCACCGAAGGGGACTTCCGCCCGACCACCTCGGCGACCTCGCTGAAGGGCGGGTAGAGCAGGTTGGCGATCTTCTCGATCAGCGTCCGGTTCATGCAGGGCGGGGCCTTGACCTCCGGGTTGCGCACGCCCTGCTCGTCGAAGGGCGCGCTGGCGCCTCCGGCGGTCAGCAGCGTGCGTGCGGCCCGGTTCTGCGGGTCCAGGCTCAGCACATGGTAGGCGGCGAAGGGGCGATCAGGCTCAGCGGCCTTGTCGAACAGCTCGATGAGCTCCTTGGCCGCGTTGCGGCGCTTCAGCCGCCGCCAGCTCTCGATCGACGCCGCGGCAGGCTTGAAGGCGCGGTCCTGCTCCTGCTCGAACTCGGTCGCCGCCTGGTTGATCGACTCCGACAGCCCGGCGCTCTCGCCGGCGCTGGCGCTGACGGCGCACAGGCAGCAGGCGAGCAGAGGGGCGATGAGGCGGCAGGCGGAGAGGCGCATGGCGGGCCTTTCGCTGGCGGCATCTGGGAACGCGGCGCAGCCGAGCGTCATGTACGCCTTTCCGTCCGGCAATTCAACCAGCAGGCCCGTTATCCGCCCAACCCCGGCATGCCGGCCGAGGCCGCTCACGGGGTGGCGGGATTGCGGGCCGCGGGCTTGAAGCGGCGCAGGCGCGCCAGGGCACGCTCGAAGAGCGCTTCGTCGAAGGTATGGACGTCGCTTCGGCTGCCGATCCCCGCCGGCATGGCCAGGGTCAGCTCGCCCCCGAGGTGCTCGCGGAACTGCTCGAGCCCGGCAAGCACGGCACGGCGGCCGGCGGCATCGCGCAGATCCAGGACCTCGTCCCACAGGCGGAAGCCGACGGCATGCAGGATGGTCAGGATGCGATCGGCATCCTCGGCGGTGATGCGGCCGAGCTCCAGGGCATAGAGCGAGTCGATCGCCACGCCGATGGCGACGGCTTCGCCATGCAGCAGCCGGTGCTGGGAGAGGATCTCGAGCCGGTGCGCCGACCAATGGCCGAAGTCGAGTGGGCGGGAGCTGCCCTGCTCGAAGGGGTCGCCGGCCTTGGTGATATGGTCGAGGTGGAGCGTGGCGCAGGCCTGGATCATCCACTCCATGGTGGGCAGGTCGCGGGCGTGCAGCAGCTCGGCGCGCGCCGCCAGCTGGTCGAGGAAGGCGGCGTCCTTGATGATCGCGACCTTGACCGCCTCCGAGATGCCGGCGCGCCAGGAGCGGGCATCGAGCGATTCGAGGAAGCGCGCATCGTTGATGATCGCCGAAGGGGGGGTGAAGGTGCCGTAGAAGTTCTTCGAGCCGAAGCGGTTGACGCCGTTCTTGACCCCCAGCCCGGCATCGCATTGCGCGAGCACGGTGGTCGGCAGGCGGATCTGGCGGATGCCGCGATGCACCAGCGAGGCGCCGAAGCCGACCGCATCGAGCACCGCGCCCCCGCCGATGATGATGACATAGGAGTGCCGGCAGATGCCGTTGTCGAAGGCTGCGCGGCCGACCTTGTCGACGATCGCGAGGTCGTTCTTCAGCACCTCGCCGCCGGTGACCGTCTCGGGCGCAGCCGCGAGCTGGACGCCATCGGCCTCATGCGCGGCGAACCACACATGGATCTGCTGCACCAGTTTGGGATTCTGTCGCAGGGTGCCTTCATCGATATACACCAGCGCCCGCACCGGGCGTCCGTTCTCCCGCGACGGCTTCATCGCCCGCACCAGGGTGTCATTGTCTGGAGCGAAGCAGTCCCTGGTCACATGCAGGTCGAAGGTGTAGGGAACTGAGAAGGACTGGCGGAATGAGGGCATCGTGTGATCCGGGTTGCTAGGCTGGAAGCATCTAGCGTACCAAAGAATACGTTGCGGTCGGGCAGTACGTTGCCGCCTTTCCGCACAGCTTGAGGCGAGCGAGCGCAGCAAACCGACAGAGTACTCGCGTACGTCCCATGGCCTCAGCCGCCGGCGGGGCGGGTCTGCGCCAGCTGCCGCCTGCCCGCCTCCAAGCAGGCGGTGTAGGCGCCGGGAACGGGGACGCCCTTTGCGTCGAGGTAGCCCACATGTCCGGCGCTGGTGAGGGCCTGGTGGCCCAGCAGCACCAGGGCGCCGTCATGGAAATGGGGGCGGAAACGCGCGTCCATGCCCCAACGGGTGAGCAACGGCTCCATCGCCGGGGTATTGTGCTCGGTGCCGTCGAACACCGGCCAGCCGCGGCGTTTGGCCTCGTCGACCACCTGCTGCACACGCTCGTCGGTGTTGCGGGCGGGGATCAGCTCGAGGGCATGGAAGCCCCAGGAGGCCAGGCGATCGCACAGCTCCGGGATGGAGCGCTCGCCTCCGGTCTCGGGGTTGCCCAGCACCGGATAGGTGGGGATGCCGCCGAGCTGGAGGAAGACCTCGCGGATCGCCTCGACGCTCGGGAAGGCAGCCGGATCCTCGGGGGCATAGCATGGCTTGCCGGCCTTCAGCAACTGGGCGCGGATCTGGTTCTGCTGGTCGGCATCGCTGGGCTTGGGCGGGATGCCGACCAGGGTGGCGAAGAGGGTGGCAAAGGCATCCTCGGAGCGCAGGCCGGAGGTGCGCGAGGCGATGGTCACGATGGTCTGGAGCACGGCCTTGGCGACGTGGCGCTCGGTCGTATTGCCATAGGGGGTCTGGTCGACCACGCTCGCCCAGGTGGGTCCAGGAGCGGAGATGCGGGCGCGGAAATGGATATCGAGGGCCGCGATGAGGGCACGGTTGCGCTGCTCCTGGAAGCCGCGGATGGCCATCAGGGTCTTGGCGGCGTGCGGCTCATCGGGTCGCGTCACGCCCTTGCCGCACAGATAGGTCTTGCCGGGATTTCCTGGATCGTTGGTCAGCACCCCGGCAGCCTCGGCCGCACGATCCATGGCGATGCATTCGAGGTTGAAGGTCGCCGGCATGCGGACCGCGGCGCAGGCGGCGGCGAATTCGGCGTGTCCCGAGGTGGTAAAGAAGTCGTTGATGCCGAAGACCTCGACGCCGGCCTCCAGGGCACGCCAGACCGCATCGCAGGGCGAGCGGAAGACGCCGAAGCTGTGGTTGGTATGGACGTGGTTGTTGGTCCCGGCACGCACGGGCAGCGTGGCGGTCGAGCTGAGCTTGCTCAGAGCTGCCAGGCGGTTGCCGAGATCGTGGTGGGCAAGCTCGGCGATGAGATCGGTGGTCATGGAGGTCCGGATGGGGTCGGCATGGTCGATGGCCGGTCGGTGGGATGGCCTGGCGCTACGTTCACGAGCGGGGATGGACGGCGATCACGCCGTCTCCTTGGCCCCGGCATCGCTGGCGGGGAGCGGGGTGTAGATGGTGCGCTTGCCCTCGACCACCGAGGCATCGACCGTGAAGGACTTCTGGAATTTCACCCGCTGGGGCAGGTCGAACATCAGGTCGAGCATGACCTCCTCGAGGATCGCGCGCAGCGCCCGGGCACCGGTCTTGCGCTCCTGGGCACGCTTGGCGACGGTGCGCAGGGCATCGTCGGTGAAGTGCAATTCGGCGCCTTCCATGGCGAACATCGCCTGGTATTGCTTGATCAGGGCGTTCTTCGGCTGGGTCAGGATGCTGATCAGCGCCTCGAGGCTGAGCGGCTGCAGGGCGACGGTCACCGGCAGGCGGCCGACGAATTCCGGGATCATGCCGAAGTTCACCAGGTCCTCCGGCAGCACCTGGCTGAGCAGCTTGTCATCCTCGGCCACCTCGTTGACGGTCTCCTCCGCGTCGCCACCGATGCGGAAGCCGACCCGCTTATCGCCCAGCCGGCGGGCGATGTGCTCTGGCAGGCCGGAGAACGCGCCGCCGCAGATGAAGAGGATGTTCTCGGTGTTGACCTGGATGTACTTCTGCTCCGGATGCTTGCGCCCGCCGCCAGGCGGGACGTTGGCGACCGTGCCCTCGATGAGCTTGAGCAGGGCCTGCTGCACGCCTTCGCCGGAGACGTCGCGNNCGTCGCGGGTGATCGAGACGTTGCCGGCGGAGCGGGCGATCTTGTCGATCTCGTCGATGTAGACGATGCCCATCTCGGTGCGCGGGATGTCGAAATTGGCGTTCTGGAGCAGTCGCAGGATGAGATTCTCGACGTCCTCGCCGACGTAGCCGGCTTCGGTGAGCGTGGTCGCGTCGCCGATGGCGAATGGCACGTTCAGCAGCTTGGCCAGGCATTTGGCGATCGCGGTCTTGCCCGAGCCGGTCGGGCCCAGCATCAGGATGTTGGATTTCTCGAGCTCCACGGCATTGGCACCGCCGGCCGAGCTGAGGTTGGAGCGCAGGCGCTTGTAGTGGTTGTAGACCGCCACCGCGATGGTGCGCTTGGCCTGCTCCTGGCCGATGATGTACTGGTCGAGATGGGCCTTGATCTCGGAGGGGGTCAGCTGCTTGCCGAGCTTGGGCTGGTCACCCGAGCGCTTGCTGCGCTGATTGTCGCGCAGCAGGGTCGAGCAGACATCGACGCATTCATTGCAGATCGACACCCCCGGGGGGCCGTTGATGAGACGTTCGACCTGTTCGGTCGAGCGACCGCAGAAGCTGCAGGTATCGCCGCCCTTGTCGCCATCGCGGGATTTGTGCTTCATGGCCAGATGGCCCTTTCTCTCAGGGGGCGACGGGTGATCGCGTGCGCGATGGGCGCAGCCCCCATCGTCGGTCTGCCGCATCCCCCTGGCCGTGATCATCGGCCTGTGACACGCGGCATCGTCTGGCGGTCAGGTGCTGACGGGCTTGGAGACCACCTTGTCGATCAGGCCATAGGCGCAAGCCTCCTCGGCGCTCATGTAATGATCGCGTTCGCTATCCTTGGTGACCTTCTCGACCGATTGCCCGCTCTTCTCGGCGATGATGCGATTGAGCTCCTTCTTCAGGCGGATGAGTTCCTTGGCCTGGATTTCGATATCGGACGCCTGCCCCTGAGTACCGCCCATGGGCTGGTGGATCATGATGCGGCTGTGCGGCAGGGCGAAGCGCTTGCCCTTGGTGCCGGCGGCGAGCAGGAATGCCGACATGCTGGCGGCCTGACCAATGCATACCGTGGCGACGTCGCAGGTGAGATAGGCCATGGTGTCATAGATCGCGAATCCCGCGCTCACCACCCCGCCCGGGCTGTTGATGTAGAGGGTGATGTCTGCGTCGCGCTTCTGACTTTGCAGGAACAGCAGTTGCGCCACCACGACATTGGCGACAAAATCATCGATGGCCTCTCCCAGAAAGATGATGCGGTCCTTGAGCAGACGGCTGTAGATGTCGTAACTTCTCTCGCCGCGTGAATCCTTCTCGATGACATAGGGGATGGGCATGGGGGTCCTTTGAGACGCGCTCTGGGTGCAGGAAAGGCGACCATAGTGCCTCACCGTCGCAGCACAAATCGTTCTGCCTCCAGCCTTACGGGCTGCCGGCCACCGGGCTCCCGTGGCACACAGCGCGGCCATTCAGGCCCATACTCGCCTGAACCAGGGACAGTCGATCGCGTTGGGCATCATATTTGCACAGTGAGCCCGGGCTGTGACCGAGGCCACATCCACCAATGAGGGACACCATGGTCCGATGCCTTTGCCTGCTGATAGTACTGTGCGGTCTCATCCACGGCGAGGACTCCCTCGAGGAGGTGATCAAGAAGACCGACATGAGCAGTCCCGATGCGGTGTACGCCCTGGCCGAATGGTGCGCCGAGCACAACAAGCCGACCACCGCGCGCCAGTACTACGGCAAGGTCATCGAACTCGACAAGGATCATGAGGCTGCGCGCTTGAAGCTGGGCCAGGTCAAGGTGGGTGATCGCTGGGTCAGCATCGCCGCGGCAGGCATCAAACCGGCCGCGAGCAAGGACGCTTCCGGCGCCACGCTGGCGACCCGCGGCTCATCCGGCCCCGGGCCAGCCGCCAAGGACGTCGCCTGGGACCTGACTCTGCCCACCTGCAGCGGAGATGCCGGCTTCGTCGATGCCCAGATCGAACGCATGAACCACGCCAAGAACGACAGCGATGACATGGATTCGGCGGTCCTGACCTTGCTGCGTGCCGACTGCCGGCCGCAGCTCCTCTCCCGCCTCAGCGCGGCGCTGATGCGGCCTGACTTCGGAGACATCTACGGCGCCTGCCAGATTATGCTCCGCCTGCTCAAGGAGGGGCACCGTGCCTCAGCGCGCCGTCTGCTCGCCTTCATCGCAAAGTGCAGCGAGCACGTCGCTGACAATGACGATCTCGAGACCTTCGCCTTCGCTGGACCCATGCTGCACGATCGCCGCCTCGTCCCCCGCCTGATCGAACTCATGGACAGCCCAAACGAGGCGGTCAAGAAGGCGGCAACCGAGGGGGTAAACACCCTCATCCTCCTGCCCCTGGCCGACCTCACCAGCGCCAAGGCCAAGGCCTGGTGGGACCTGAACTGGAACATCCCCGAGCGCCAGGTGCTCAGCGAGCAGCTGCGCAGCCCCGATCCGACCATCGCCGTCGAGGCGGCCAAGGGCCTCTACGATCTGCGCGACAAGTCGATCGTCCCCGCCCTGATCAAGCTGCTCAAGAATGACGACCGCAAGGTGGTCTCCGAAGCCTTGCAGGTGATCACCAAGATCACCGGCATCGATTGGTCGTTCTCCACCGACCTGCCGCCGGAGAAGCGCACCCAGATCATCGCCTCGATCGACAAGTGGTGGAAGGAGAACCAGAACAAGTTCGAGTGGATCGAGGACCGCAATGCCGCTCCCCCGGAGGAGGCCAGGCCGGTCGATGCCCTGGTGCTGCTGGTCCAGCAGCTGGCGAGCGTCGAGGGCAAGCAGTCCGAGCAGGCCTATGGCACGCTGCGCGGGAAGAGCAAGGATGCGGTCGCAGCCCTGATCATCGGCCTGCATGACCGCAACACCCTGGTGAGGATCAAGTGCAACGACCTCCTGAAGGCGATCTCCAAGCAGGATTTCCACTTCGACGCCCATGCCGAAGAGGAAAAGCTGACTGCCTCGATCGACGCCTGGAGGCAGTGGGCGCGGTCGCAGAAGATCCCGCTTGGCGGAGACGACGACCAGGGGGTCGAGAGCGATCCGGCTCCCGGTGCGGTCGATCGTCCGGCAGGGGGAAAGGGCGGTCGCTGAATTCACTTGGGTAGCAGGCCGCGCCCGGTACGAGACCTGCATGGTCACCGCCGGGGAACCGCCCATCGCCGCCGCCAGGATCACGGCCAATGTCGCACAGGTGCGCGCCAGCATCCGCCACGCCTGCCAGGGGGCAGGCCGAGACCCGGCGGACGTGCGGCTGATCGCCGTGACCAAGACCCGCGGCCCCGAGGTCCTGCTGCCCCTGGTGGCCTGCGGCATCCACGATTTCGGCGAGAACCGTCTCGATCACCTGAAGCTGATGCACGCCCAGGCGCCAGCGGGCTCGGCCTTCCACGCCATTGGCCGCGTCCAGGGCCGTCAGCTCGCTGCCATTGCCGCATCGTGCGCCAGCCTCCACAGCCTGTGCGAGGAGGACCACATCCTGCGTCTCGCACGCGCCTGCGCGGCGACCGGCAGGCACCTGCCGGTCTTCCTCCAGGTCAACATGGCGATGGACGCTGACAAGGCCGGCATGCCGCCCGACCAGCTGCCGGCCCGCCTGGTACTGGCACGCGCCCAGCCGCAGCTCGAGGTCCTGGGGTTGATGACCATGGCGCCGCTGGTCGATGGTCAGCCGGACGGAGCGGCGGCCCGACGCTGCTTCGCCGCCTTGCGCGTGCTGGCGCATGCGCATGGCCTGGAGCGGCTGAGCATGGGGATGTCCGAGGATCTGGAGATCGCGGTCGAGGAGGGGGCTACCGATGTGCGTGTCGGCCAGGCCCTGTTCGCATGATCATCGGGAACGCTGAGGCGGCGGCACGCCAGGTGCGGCGCATGGCCTCCCGGCACCGTCTCAGCGCCCTTCAGGAGGCCCGGCTGGTGGCGCTGCACCTCCACCTCAACACCGGCGCCCAGATCAGCCGCGTGCGTCTGAATACCAATCGCCGGACCATGCTCAGCCTGCGCGGCCGTCCACACTCATGGACGGTCAGCATGCATGTCGGGCTGCTCGACCACGACAGCATCATCGCCGAGATCCCGGAATGGGTTTCCGGCAGGGGGCGTACCACCTCGGCGCAGCTGCGCCGCTGCCTGCAGGAGGTCTGGCTGGCCCAGCAGGCGGCCGCCGCCGTGGCCGACGGCGATCTGATCACCTGCTCGACCCTGCCGACGCTCATGGGGCCCTTGTCCCTGGATGCGGTCTTCAGCGCCATCCATGGCACCTGGTTCTCGCATCTGCCCAAGCCTGCGGTCGGCTGGTCGCGATCGAGCGGACGCCGGACGCTGATGCATATCCGCTTCGGAGCCTACCGCCGTCATCCGCTCGCCTACGTCCAGCTCAATCCTCGGCTCGACCAGCCCTGGGTGGCGCGCTGCTTCGTCGAGCACGTGCTCTTCCATGAGCTCTGCCACCACGCCCAGGCCTGCGCACCGATCCGCGGCGAGTCCCCGCACAGCGCCCGCTTCCGCGCCCTGGAGCGCAGCTATCCCCAGCATGCCGAAGCGCAGGCGTGGGAACGGGCCTTCCTGAGCCGGCTGCTCGCTCCCATCGCCTGACGCTTGTCCTGGCGTCCCGCGTGAGCGAAGCGCCTAGCGCGAGTTTCTCCTTAG
>PLEW01000056.1 GCA_003136555.1 Planctomycetota bacterium
TCGAAGAAGATCACCGTGGACGTACGTGGGGAGTTCCTCGAGCTGAAGAATACCGTCAACACCATGGTCGACCAGCTCAATTCGTTCGCCTCTGAGGTGACGCGCGTCGCACGCGAGGTAGGAACCGAAGGCAAGCTCGGTGGCCAGGCCGACGTGCGTGGCGCAGCCGGCACCTGGAAGGACCTCACCGTCAACGTCAACTTCCTGGCCGGCAATCTCACCTCCCAAGTGCGCAACATCGCCGATGTGACCCGAGCGGTCGCCGCCGGTGACCTGACCAAGAAGGTCACGGTGAATGTCGAGGGTGAATTCCTCGAGGTGAAGAACACCGTCAACACCATGGTCGACCAGCTCAATTTCTTCGCCTCGGAGGTGACTCGAGTGGCCCGCGAGGTTGGCACCGAGGGGAAGCTCGGTGGTCAGGCCGACGTGCGCGGCGCGGCTGGCATCTGGAAGGATCTCACCGTCAACGTCAACTTCCTGGCCAGCAACCTCACCTCCCAGGTGCGTGGCATCGCCAAGGTGGTGACTTCGGTCGCCAAAGGCGACCTCAAGCGCAGGTTGACGGTCGAGGCAAAGGGTGAGATCGCCGAACTGGCCGATACCATCAATTCCATGACCGATACGCTCGCCACCTTCGCCGACCAGGTGACGAGCGTCGCCCGTGAGGTGGGCGTCGAAGGTCGGCTCGGCGGGCAAGCCCAGGTGCCGGGCGCGGCCGGAACCTGGAAGGATCTCACCGACAACGTCAATCAGCTTGCAGCCAACCTCACCACCCAGGTGCGCGCCATCGCCGATGTCGCCACCGCCGTGACCAAAGGCGATCTCACCCGCTCCATCGCAGTGGTAGCCCAGGGTGAAGTGGCGGCGTTGAAGGACAACATCAATGAGATGATCGACAACCTGCGCGGCACGACGATCAAGAACAACGATCAGGATTGGCTGAAAACCAATCTCGCCAAGTTCGCGCTCATGCTTCAGGGCAAGAAGGACATGCTCACGGTCGGCAAGCTGATCCTCTCCGAGCTGGCGCCAGTGGTTTCCGCGCAACAGGCGGTGTTCTATGTCCTGGGAGCAGGCAAGGACGAGTCACCATCGATGCAGCGTGAAGAGCCCTGCCTGCGGCTGCTGGCCGGATATGCCGTCTCGGACGATCACGATCTCACCTATAAGCTGGGAGAGGGCCTGGTCGGGCAGTGCGCCGTCGAGGGCAAGAAGATTCTGCTTGCGGATGTGCCCGAGAATTACTTCAGCATTTCCTCCGGCCTGGGCGCTGCGCGCCCCCACAACATCATCGTCTTGCCGGTGCTCTTCGAAGGCAAGGTCAGGGGCGTGATGGAGCTGGCATCGTTCAGGCCATTCAGCCAGACCCACGAGGTGTTCCTCGACCTGCTTACCGAATCGATCGGCATCGTGCTCAATACCATCGAGGCCAGTACCCGCACCGAGGACTTGCTCAAGCAATCACAATCGCAAGCGCGTGAATTGCTGAGCCAGCAGGAGGAGCTGCAGAAGACCAACCAGCAATTGGAGGAGAAGGCCGGACTCCTGGCCAATCAGAAATCCGAGGTCGAGCGCAAGAATCAGGAGGTCGAGCAATCGCGTTCGGCACTGGAGGAGAAGGCCAATCAATTGGCGTTGACGTCCAGATACAAATCGGAATTCCTCGCAAACATGTCGCACGAACTGCGCACGCCGCTCAACTCTTTGCTGATCCTGTCTGATCAGCTCTCGCGAAATCCCGAGGGAAACCTGTCATCCAAGCAGGTCGACTACTCCAAGACCATCCATGCTTCGGGCAATGATCTGCTGTCGCTGATCAACGACATCCTCGATCTGTCGAAGATCGAGTCGGGTACGGTGACCGTCGAAGCGAGCGAGATGGCACTGGCGGATCTCCACGAGTACCTCGACCGCTCCTTCCTCCACGTCGCTGAATCCCGAGCACTTGAATTCACTGTCACGCTCAGCGAGGATTTGCCGAAGACGATCTATACCGACATCAAGCGTCTGCAGCAGGTGATCAAGAATCTCCTGTCGAACGCCTTCAAGTTCACTGAAAAGGGCAATGTCCGAGTCAACATCCAGATGGCCAGGTCGGGGTGGACCGAGCGCAACGAATCGCTCACTAATTCGCAAGATGGCGTGCTCGCCTTCTCGGTGTCGGACACCGGCATCGGCATTTCGCTCGACAAGCAGCAGATCATCTTCGAGGCTTTCCAGCAGGCTGATGGTTCGACGAGCCGCAAGTATGGTGGAACCGGACTCGGTTTGGCCATCAGCCGGGAAATTTCCAAGATGCTCGGAGGCGAGATACGCCTGACCTCGATGCCACATCAGGGAAGCACCTTCACCCTGTTTCTTCCAGCTGCTTACCACACCAGCAAGACCCAGCGCCAGCCCTCCAGTCCCGACCGTCTTGCGAACAATGACGTGGCTTCGCACCGAGGGGAGACCCTGTCGATTGTAACACAACCAGACCCCAACGGGTTCGTTGATGAGCTAAAGGATGATCGTGCAAAGATCACCGCCAGCGACGCCGTTCTCCTGGTGGTCGATGCGGATCGGGCCTTCTGTTCATTCCTGCTTGAGGCCGCACGGTCTAGCGGGTTCAAGGTGATCCTCACCGCACGTGGCGGCGCAGCGATTGCCTTGACTCGGCAATACCGCCCGACTGCCATCATCCTGGACCTCCTGCTGACCGATATCGACGGCTGGAGGGTGCTGCAAAGCATCAAGAACGACCTGACTACCCGGCACATCCCAGTGGCCATCATAGCCCAAAATGATAATGACGATCGCGAGCGTGCGCTCCGGTACGGCGCCTTCTGCATGTTCAGCAAGCCGGTGAACCGCGACCAGGTAGACCGCTTGCTCAAAGATCTCAGGGCGATTTCTGAGGGCAAGACCCGACGGCTGCTGATCGTCGAAGACAATCCAACCCACCGCGCCCATCTCGTCGCATTGCTAAGCGGTACCAACATCACCATCGAGGAGGCAGGGACCGCCCAGGAGGCCTTGATCTCGCTGAAGAAGAGCTATTCCAGCTACATCACCTCCAACGTGGCAGGACGAGGTCCCTTACCGCTCGTCTCAGCTCACCAAGATGGCGGATTCGACTGTGTTATTCTCGATCTGGGGCTCCCCGATATGAACGTGGTCGAGGTGGCTGAATCAGTGCATGCCGTACTCAATATCCATTTCACGCCCTTGATCATCCTCACCGGAAAGGATCTCAACCGGGAGGATGAGCTTCGCCTGCGTCTCCTGTCCAAGTCCATAGTGATCAAGGATTTCAGGTCACCGGAAGTCCTGCTCGATGAGGTATCCCTGTGCATCCATCGACCGCACAACCACCTCACCCCGGCGCAGCGGAGGCTGGTGGACAGCCTCCATCGCCCCGAAATGGTGCTCAAGAATCGCAAAGTCCTGGTCGTCGATGACGACATGCGCAACATCTTCGCGATGACCAGTCTGCTTGAACGCTACGAGATGAACGTCAGCTCTGCTGAGAATGGCAAGGACGCAATCGCCGCACTCGACCGTGATCCTGCGTTCGAGATGGTGCTGATGGACATCATGATGCCGGGGATGGATGGCTATGAAACGATGCGTGTCATCCGTCTCGATTCGCGCTTCGAGTCCCTCCCGATCATTGCCCTGACCGCCAAGGCGATGAAGGGAGATCGGGAGAAGTGCCTTGAGGCGGGTGCCTCGGACTACATCTCCAAGCCGGTGGACACCGATAGCCTATTGAGCCTGCTGTGCATATGGCTGTATCGGAACCATGCATTGGCGCAGGATATCAATCGATGATCATCGTGCACCATAGCGACAAGGCGGAGGAGGCGGCCATTCCTTCGCCATTGCCACGGGCAAAGGTCCTGCTGGTCGACGACCGCCATGACAAGCTGCTCGCTGTTGCTTCGGTTTTTGACGGCCTAGGTCTCGAGCTGGTGCTGGCGCATTCGGGGACTGAAGCCCTGCGGCTGCTGCTGGTCCATGATGTCGCCGTCATCCTACTCGACGTCATGATGCCGGTGATGGACGGATTCGAGACGGCTGCGTTCATCCGCAAGCGCAAACGCAGCGAACATACGCCCATCATCTTCATCACGGCCATGGATGTGGCCGACACCCATGTATCGCGCGGCTATTCCCTGGGCGCCGTGGACTACATCTTCGCCCCTGTGGTGCCGAATGTGCTGCGTACCAAGGTCTCGGTGTTTACTGACCTGTTCATGATACGTGCCGAGGTCGAACGGAAGTCAAATAGTCTCCGCAAGGAGGCGGAGCAGCAAACCGAACGCCTGGAAGTCCGCCTGGACAGCCTCCTCAATCGACTCGACGTCGGCGTCTTCCGTTCGACCCCCAACGCCGCTCTCATCACCGCCAACCCGGCATTCTACAATCTCTATGGCCTCGATGCGTCGATCGATCCTCGCAGCATCAACATGATGCAATTCTATCGCAAGGTGGACGATAGGGTACTGCTCATGAAGGAGCTGAGGGCCAAGGGCCATGTGCATGAGCACCATGTCGAGCAGCGTCGCTGTGATGGCCGAATGATATGGGTGTCGATGTCGAAAGTGCTGGTCATCGATGATGACGGGCAGGAGTACATAGATGGTCTGGTGGAAGACATCACCATCCGCAAGGAGTCGGAGACGGCATTCATCCACAAGGCGGAGGAGCTGGCACGCAGCAATGCGGAGCTTGAGGAATTCGCCTATGTAGCATCGCACGATCTCCAGGAACCACTACGCATGGTTTCGTCGTTTTCCTCGTTGCTGATCCACAGCTTCCCCGAGCTCCTGAATGAGAAGCAGCAATACTTCATCGATCAGATCATCGGCGGATCGCAGCGCATGCAGGAGCTCATCCGCGATATCCTGTCCTTCTCCAAGATCGGCAAGGTGTCGACCAATGCCTCCGTTGATTGCAACGATGTGCTTGAGAAGGCGCTGTACAATCTCCAGGACATCGTGGTGAGCAGCGGTGCTGACGTCACACGCGACCGTCTTCCCATCGTGGTGGGAGAATCGGTCCTACTTGGCCAGGTGTTCCAGAATCTCATCGGCAATGCGCTCAAGTTCTGCCACAAGGACCGCCGTCCGAAGGTGCATATTGGCGCGGAGCGAATCGGCACCTTCTGGTCCTTGTCGATTACGGACAACGGCATTGGCATTCCCTTCGAGTTCTACGACAAGGTATTCGGTGTATTCCAGCGTCTCCACACCCGCGATGCTTATCCAGGCACCGGCATCGGCCTTGCGATCTGTCGCAAGGTCATCCTTCGGCATGGCGGCACCATCAGCGTCGAGTCCAAGCCGGAGTGCGGGTCAATATTCCGCTTCACGCTGCCCTGCCAAGATGCCACGGCCGACTCATCATGTGTAAACCCCGAGCGTCTGTCCTCCTGATACCTGATCATCGAGAGAAACACCGTGCAGATCGCAAGCTCCGTTACCCTCCTGCTCATTGAGGACAATCATGGAGATGTCATGCTGTTCCGCTTCGCCATCGAAGGCGAAACGAGGAACATCGTGCTGCGCGTAGCAAAGAATGTCGATGAGGGCATCGGTCTGCTCACCGGCACAGGCAATGACGGCGTCCCATTGCGGCCATCCGTCATCCTCCTCGATCTGCACATGCCCGGCAAGGACGGCATGTCCTTCCTGAAATACCGCAGTGAAAGCCCGGAATTGGCACTCATCCCGGTGATCGTGCTGAGTTCGTCGACGCGCCAGAAGGACATCAATGAGTGCATGCAGCTGGGAGTGCTTCGTTATCGCATCAAACCGCTCAATTGGCCAGGCTACCAGCTCTTGATTTCAGAGCTTCGCCCGTTCTGGGACGAGGGTGCGCCTAGCGCCGCGGCAGACCGTCCCTCAGATGCACGGCCCCCGTGCACATCGCCAGACATCGGTCGCTAGAGAAGACGACATCCTGTCAATGCCATGCAGGACATGAGCAGCTGCTCTGTGATGATGCTCCACAACGATCAATCTGCAAACGACGGAGGACCACCGCATGCCCTGCGCGTCGATGCGAGATGTCTGTGAGCACTGGTCCATTGCGGTGGACATCGCAATGGTCATTGGCCGTCAATGACCTGACACCCTGCTCAGCGGCGCGAATGGCCGATCTCCCTGCCATTGAGCGGCCGTAGCCCCTGGTGTTCGCACTGGGAGTTGAACCCGAGATCTCCAGGGTGAAAACCTGGTGTCCTGCCGTTGGACGACGCGAACGGATGGCTGGCAGGGCCGGAGTCGAACCGGCATCAACCCGATTAACAATCGGGCGCTCGACCAGTTGAGCTACCTGCCACGATGTGGTGCCTGGCCATGGAATCGAACCACGGTCTCCCGGGCTTCAGCCGGGCGCCCTGCCATTGAGCGAGCCAGACGTATGTTTCCCCGCGTGGATTCGAACCACGATGACGAGAGCCAAAGTCTCGCGTCCGACCATTGGACGACGGGGAGTGGTTCACGGGCATGGAGTCGAACCAGGAGCCTTCCGGTCCAGAGCCGGACGTTCTACCAGATTGACCTACCCGTGAAGATGACTGGTTGGAGGTATGGGAATTGCACCCACGTCGCGGGATTCACAGACCCGTATGCTGCTGACTGCACTAACCTCCAGTGGTCGGAACGGCGGGATTCGGACCCGCGACCTCTGCCTCCCGAAAGCAGCGCTCTGCCAAGCTGAGCTACGTTCCGTCATAGATGATCTCGAAGGCTGGACTCGAACCAGCAGCCTCGTGCTCCCAAGGCACGCACTCTGCCATCTGAGCTACTTCAAGGGGGAAAAGATCCGGACCAGGGGCGCCTCGCTGCCAGGGGTGGCGCGCTGCATGCGACGTCGGGTAGCCCAGGCCGTTCGGACAAGGGACCTACCGGTGACGGTGCAGAGGGCAGGAGTCGAACCCGCACAGCCGTGATGCGAGACGTCTACAGCGTCGGTGGCTCGCCCATGCCAAGCCTCTGCGGTATGGCCCCTACCGTGGGATCGGATTACGGACCATCCGCGTATCGTGCGGATGCTCTGCCCACAAGCGAGAGGAGGATGGTGCGCACGGATGGAATCGAGCCACCGGCCTTCCGCATATCAGGCGGACGCTCTGCCATTGAGCTACGTGCGCATACTGGCCCGGGTGGACTCGAACCACCGACCTCCTCTGTCGCAGAGAGGGATTCTTCCGCTGAACTACGGGCCACGATGCATGCACTGGTATGGAGTTGTCAATGCAGGGGGCCTGGACACGCAGCGACCCCCGGGGGATTCCCGGGGGTCGCTTGCGTCGGCGTTCGGTTGGAGTGCTGAACTCTATCCGCTCGTCATCTGGCAAGGTGCCCCCGGGTCCTCGGGAAATTCCCGATGATTCGGTTGGTAGCCCTCGGGGCGGATGACGGAGAGCAGGCACATGGGGGTTCTGTTTACCTACTTAGAAAAAAAGTCAATAGATAAAGAGGTGCTGCGCGCGTACGCATGGGGAAAACCATGGTTTCAGCTACCATTGCGAATGTCCGCTGTGACGATGGTGCGCATGTCAACTGATGTCCATGCGCTGCCAGATGTGCTGCGCGGGCTGATCCTGGCTGCTGGCCTCAGCCACCAGGAGGCGGCGGTGCGCTCCGGTGTCAGCCCGGGATCGGTGGTGGCCATCTGCGAGCGCATCCCCAAGCCCTTCCTGACCTGGTTGCGGGTGATGGCGGCGCTCGGTGGCCGCCTGGTGCTCACCTGGCAGGAGCAGCGCTGGAGCATCGCCATGCCGCGCATCCCAGCAGCGGTCGTCGAGCGCGAGTGGGCTTCCTGGCGTATGCGCCGGGTGGTGACGACGGTCAACCATCTGCGTCGTGCTGAACCCAAGGCCAAACGCAGCATTCTCGATGAGCGCGCGCGCGGCTATGCCGCCAATGAAGAGGCACGGCTGCGGGAGCGGCTGATCGCACTGCGCTTGGCCTGTGCGCACATCAGCGGATCGCATCGCAGCACCGGCCTGCGCTCAGCCCTGCGGCTGGTGGCGGCCAAGGTCGGGCTGAACGCCGAGGAACTCACCCTGCTGTCCGGTGCCAGCCTGTCGGCCTGCCAGCTCGCCCTCGGCGAGCCGCAGGATGGCCGCCTGGCGACCATGCACCGGCTCTGCAGCGCGCTGGGTGCACGTCTGGTGATCGAGCTGGCAACGGCGCAGATCGCGGTCGCCATCTGCCCCCCCGGCGCCTGGCGCCCAGGNNAAGCCGATGACCTGGAGGAGAAGCCTCTCCGCAGCATCCGCAGCGCACGCGACAACCAGAATCGCAGCCGACTCTCGCATGGGGAGATGCTGGCGCACTACGATCAGGGGATCTCCATCGGCGAGATCGCGCGTCGTGCCGGCGTCAGCCGCCAGCGGGTGCACAAGCTGGCGATGGATAACGGTCGCACGCGTCGTCGCGACAGCGCACGCGATCAGCGGGTAGTGGCAGGGCGGGAGGCCCTCGGTCTGGCCTGAGCTCGGTCGGAGCCGTGGCGGACTCAGAGCTTGTCTTTGGTGATCAGCGCCTGCGCCTGCTCTGGCGTCAGCGCGGTCCAGGCGATGGTCACACCCGGCAGCGCTAGGCGCAGCCGGTCGATGTCTGTCGCGGTGGTGACGATCTGCGCCGCAGTGAGCTTCTTCAGGGTGCCGATCTGGGCGAGCTGAAGCAGCGCGTCGATGCTCAGCCGCGCCTCCTGGAGCGACAGCTCCTCCAGGTGCGGCAGATGGGCGATGGCCGTGAGCACCGCATCGTCGAGGCTCGGATCGCTCCGCTCCCTGCCGGCCAGCCGCTGGCCGAGGGTCAGGCTGCGCAGGCTGGTCAGCGCGGCGAGCTGGCAGAGGCCGTGGCTGGTCTCGGTATTATGCCAGAACCGCAGCTCCCGCAGATGGGGCAGGGTGATCAGGGCGGCGATCGCGGCATCGCCAACCGTCGCACCCGCCAGGGTCAGTCGTTCCAGCGCGGGCAGCTGCGCCAGCTGGGCCAGGCCGGCACCAGTGAAATCGGCCCGACCACGCGAGAGATGGAAGAGCTGCAAGCTGCGCAAGGCGTGGAAGGAGCTGAGCTGGCCGAGGCCGGCGTCGCTCAGGGTGGCACCGTTGAGCGCCAGCTCCTGCAGGCCCGTCAGGGTTAGAAGCAGGGGGAGGGTCTCATCGCTGAGTGCTCCACCCGCACCGCCGAGCGAGAGCGATGTCAGGGTGGTCACGCCGGCAATGGCGCGGAGCTCCTCGGCGGCCAGGAGTGGGCCGGTGCCGGCGAGGCCGATGATGTCCCCCGCACGCTCCGTGACCGTCCACCCGTGCTGGCGCAAGCCTGCCGCATCGACCGCTGGGCAGGCAGACGATACGAACACAAGAGCAATTACAGCAATAAGATGGGCCATCTTCTGCGAACCTGTCGGCAGGGGTGTTGGGTGTTCGTGCATGCAGTGATTAGCGCCATTGGGGCGATCCCACGGCAGATGCTGCCTCATGCAGGTGGCGAGGGGTGACCAGCAGGCAACCGGAGGCGTGGGATCGGGTACACTCCTCCTAATATCCCTGTAGCGCCCATGACCGATAGCCCCCCAGCCGATTTCATCGCCCACCTGACCGGCTCGCAGCGACACCTGCACGCCTTCATCCAAAGTCTGATTTGGCATCCGGCGGACGCCGACGATGTCCTGCAGGAGGCCAATTTGGTGCTTTGGCGCAAGGCTGGGGAGTTCGACTCCACCCGGCCGTTCCTGCCCTGGGCCATGCGCATCGCCCAATTGCAGGCGATGGCCTGGCTGGGCAACCGGGTGCGTTCCCAGCGGCGCTTCAGCGATACCCTGCTGGAGACCATCGCGGCGGAGGCGATCAGCGAGACCGCCGGGGCCGGCAATGAGCTGCGCAACCGGGCCTTGGGCGATTGCCTGCAGCGCCTGTCGCCTGCACACCGTGAGCTGGTCGCCCGGCGCTACCAGCCGGGTGGATGCGTGAATGAGGTGGCGGCTGAACGCGGCAGCTCGCCGAAGGCGGTGTCGGAGATGCTGCGACGCATCCGCCTGGGACTGCTCGCCTGCATCGAACGCACGTTGAGTGTCTGCCCGCCATGACCACCGCCACGCTCGATGACCTGCTGAACGGCCTGGTCGATGACCTGCTCGACGACGCGGACCTCCAGCGCCTGCAGGAGCTGCTCGTCAGCGACCAGGCGGCGCGCTGCCGATACCGCCGCTTCCTGACCCTGCATTCCGGACTGCGCTGGGACTATGCCTCTGCGGCGCGTACCGTTTCGACCTCCCAACCCGGGCTGGCCAGCCGCCGTCGTCCGCTGGCGATGGTCCTGCTGGCGATCGCCGCGACCGTGGTTGCCGGAGTGGCCCTGGCCTGGTGGTCGTCAGCTGCTGTCCCAGTCAAGGCCCTACTGACCACCACCGACATCGCCATCGCCAGTGGGAGCCTGACCTGGAGCGATGGCGCGCGCGAGCGGCGGGGGGNNCGGTGATCAACTGCCGGCCGGACGGCTGACCCTCGAAGGCGACAGTGCCAGCGCCACCCTGCGCTTCGCAGATGGGAGCACGGTGACGCTGTCGGGAGAGTGCGAACTGACGATCAGCGACCAGGGTCAGAAGCTGCTGCATGTGCTGCGCGGGGTGATGACGGCGGACATCGTGCCGCAGCAACCTGGCCGGCCGATGCTGGTGCACACCGGCACCGCCGCGCTGGAGGTGGTGGGAACGCGCTTCACCATATCTACGACCGGTGCACAGACCCTGCTATCGGTCGAGCACGGGAGCGTGCGCATGCAGCGGCTCGCCGACGGGCAGGCGGTGCTGGTGTCGAAGCACCAGGAGGCGCTCGCCTCCCTCGATATCGCCCACCCGCTTGCCAGCAGGGTGCGTATGGAGCAGCCGACCGCCTGGTCGCTCGACTGCAGCCGGGCTCCACCATCCCATTGGCGTGCCACCTGGTCGCCACCCCAGGGAGATCAGCCAGGCTTCTTGCGCGCCGTGCCCTATATTGCCGGCCGCAGCCAGCAGGGCACACCGCTGATCCACTATGGCATCACCATTCCTGCGCCCGCAGGCGAGAACATCCCCTTCGTTCACTTCACCGCTGCCAGCCGTGTGCGCCTGCGCCTGCGGGTCACCCACATCGCCGATCATGGGCATGTCGAGGTCATGATCTGCACCCACACCACCAGCGGCGCCTTCGGTGGCACCTTCATGGCCACCGTGCCGCTGGACCAGCATGCCGCCGATGCCGACGGCTGGCGGACGGTGGCGCTGCAGATGGCCGATTTCCTCCCGGCGCGCGCCAGCCAGCCGAGCATGGTCGATCGCGAGGCGGTCTTCATCCTCCCGCGCAGCACCTCTGCCCAGACCGGGCTCGAGGTATCCGAACTGCAGGTCAACGTACCATGAGACCGCTGTTGCGCCTTGCAGGTGTCCTCCAGCTGCTGGCGGTCCAGCTTGCGGCCGGTGAGCAGGGTGTCCCCACCACGCTCACGCCGTTCATCACCACCTATTGCACGGAATGCCATGACCACGATCTCGCCAAGGGCGGGCTCGACCTGACCAGCATCAGCTATGGCGCTGATCCGGCTGTGCATACGCGTTGGGTGCGGATCTTCGACCGCGTGACTGCTGGCGAAATGCCACCGCCTAAGAAGCCGCGACCTGAGACGGGCCAGCTGAGCGCCTTCCTCGGGGCCCTGGAGCGGGATCTGACGGCGCAGCACCGCGCCCAGCGCAGCACCGTGCTGCGACGGCTCAACCGCAGCGAATACCATCATACCATCGAGGATTTGCTCGGCATGCAGGTGCCGCAGTACGAGGAGCTGCCGGAGGATGCCCGCTCGCACGGCTTCGACACCAATGGCGAGGCGCTCGGCCTGAGCACCGTGCATCTGCAGCGCTACCTGGCGGCAGCTGACCTGGTGCTGGCATCGCTGCAGCTGCGCGCCAGCCCGCTTCCCTCGACCACGCGCATGCTCAGCTATGCCGATACCGGCGGTGGGCAGCGTGCGATCAAGGAGAACATGTGGCTCAAGCGCGACGATGGCACGGTGGTGCTGTTCAGTGCCGGCGCCTTCCCCTCGACCATCGTCGACAACCTCAAGATCAGCGACGGCGGCACCTACCGCATCCGCCTGCGCGGCCGTGCTTGGCAGAGCGACAAGCCGATGACTATCGCGCTGTGGATCGGCAACTTCCGCTCCGCAGACAACCGTCTGGACGGCTATTTCCGCCTGCCGGCCGATGTGCCCGGCACCATCGAGCTGACCGCCTGGTTGAGGCCGGGGGATACCATCCGTCCGCTGGTCGAAGGGCTGAGCCTGCCGCAGGAGGTCAAGACCGGCGGTCCCGCGGCGCTGGCGGCCTACAAGGGGCGCGGTCTGGCGGTGCAGGCGATCGAGATCGAAGGCCCGCTGCAGGCGCAGCAGCCGCTGCGCGGCCAGCGCCTGCTGTTCGGCGCCCTGCCGCTGAAGGCGGTGCCGCCGGCGAAGGGCAAGGCGGCGGGGGCTCCCGAGGTGATCAGCGCCGATCCGCAGCGCGATGGTGCGCGCCTCCTCCTGGGTTTCGCCCAGACGGCCTTCCGCCACCCGATCAACGAAGCCCAAGCCGCACCCTATGTCGCCCTGATGCGCGATCAGCTGGCGCATGGCGCCACCTTCACCCAGGCGATGCTGGCAGCTGCGAGCGCGGTCCTGTGCGCCCCGGACTTCCTCTTCCTCGTCGAACGGACGCATGGCCCGGGTGAGCGGCTGGACGACTTCTCGATCGCAGCCCGGCTCTCCTATATGCTCAGCCGCAGCGCCCCGGATGACGAGCTCCTGCGTGCTGCCGGCGCGGGTGAGCTGCAGACGCCCACCGGACTCCGTGCGCAGGCCGATCGCCTGCTGGCGCGGACGGAAGTGCGGCGCTTCATCGCCGACTTCACCGACGGCTGGCTCGATCTGCGCAATATCGATGCCACCACCCCGGATCAGAAGCTCTATCCGGAATTCGATGATGAGCTGCGCGTCGCCATGGTCGACGAGACGCGCGCCTTCATCGGCGAGCTGTTGGCGCGCAATCTGCCCCCCGTCACCCTCATCAGCAGCGACTTCGCCATGCTCAATGAGCGCCTGGCGCGGCACTATGGCATCAGCGGGGTCGATGGACCCGAGATCCGCCGGGTGAGCGTGCCGGCCGACAGCCATCGTGGCGGACTGCTCACTCAGGCCAGCGTGCTGAAGGTCAGCGCCAATGGCACCACCACCTCACCGGTCATCCGCGGCGTCTATGTGATGGAGCGCCTGCTCGGCTTCCAGCCGCCGCCCCCGCCGCCGGGTGTCGCCGGTCTCGAGCCGGATACCCGGGGCGCGGCCACCATCAGGGACCAGCTGGCCAAGCACCGGCACCTGGAGAGCTGCAACGGCTGCCACCGCATCATCGACCCCCCGGGCTTCGCCCTCGAGCGCTTCGATGTGATCGGCGGCTGGCGGGATCGCGTACGCTCGCTGGGGGACGGCGAGCGGGTCAAGGCCGATCGCGATGGACGGCGGGTGGGCTATAAGCTCGCCGCTCCGGTGGATGCCAGCGGCGAGCTGGTCGGGGTCGGCAGCTTCAGGGATTTCGAGGATTTCCGCACCCTGCTGCTGAGCCAGCGCGAGCGCGTCGCCGCCACCCTGGCATCCCGCCTGCTGGTCTTCGGCACCGGCCGTGACATGGGCTTCTCCGACCGCGCGGTGATCGCGCAGCTGGTCAAGGCCCTCGGTGCCACGGGTGGCGTGCGCGACCTGCTGCATCTGGTGATCGAGAGCGAGCCCTTCCTGAGCAAATGACGTCCGTGGAGCCATCATGATCAACCAGCCGTTCAACCCCCGCCTGCGTCTCACCCGGCGCACCGTCCTGCGTGGGGTGGGGGTGGCCCTTGCGCTGCCCCTGCTCGAGGCGATGACCCCAGCCGGGGCGCAGGAGCCATCGGGCACCTCGGCCATCCGGCGCAGTGTCAGCATCTGCTCGACCCTCGGCTTCCATCGGCCCTTCCTCGAGCCGGCCACCGCCGGGCGCGGCTATGAGCCGACGCCCTACCTGGCGCGGATGAAGGGGGTCCTCGATCGGCTGACGGTGATCTCCGGCATGGCCCATCAGGATCAGAACGGCGGCAATGGCCACAGCACCGAGAACACCTTCCTGACCGCCGCCAAGCACCCGGGGCTGGTGGGCTTCCGCAATACCGTCTCGCTCGACCAGGTGATGGCTGCGCATCTCGGTGCGACCACGCGGGTGCCCTACTTGTCATTGTCGACCAGCGGCGCGTCGCTCGCCTGGACGCCTGGTGGCGTGCAGATCCCTGGGGACAGCTCAGCCGCAGGCGTCTACGCCCGGCTGTTCCTGCAGGGGACCGCCACCGAGATCGCCGGGCAGAAGCGCGGCCTGGAGCGAGGACGCAGTATCCTCGATACCGTCACCGGCGAGGCGAAGCGACTTGCCGGGGACATCGGTCCGCGCGACCAGGACAAGCTCGAGCAGTACCTGACCTCAGTGCGCGATCTGGAAAGCGACCTGCTCGCCTCACAGGCCTGGCTCGACCGGCCCAAGCCGACGGTCGCAACCCCGGCGCCCAAGGACATCAGCGACCGCAACGAGGTCATCGGGCGCATGCGCCAGATGCTCGCACTCATGGTCCTGGCGCTGCAGACGGACTCGACGCGGGTCATCACCTTCCGCGTCGAAGGGCTGGGCTCGCCACCCAGCGGCATCACCGGCGTGACCCAGGGCTGGCATGCGCTCTCGCACCATGGCAAGGATCCCAAGAAGATCGATGAGCTGCGCCTGATCGAGGAGGCGCTGTTCGCGGAATTCGGCACCTTCCTCAGCGCTCTGCGCGCGGCGGATGAGAACGGCACGCCGCTGCTCGACCGCACTGCGGTGCTGATCGGCTCCAACCTCGGCAATGCCAGCGCGCACGAATGGCGCAATCTGCCGCTGGTGCTCGCGGGCGGGGGATTCGCGCACGGCAGCCACCTCTCCTTCGACCAGCAGAACAACCAGCCGTTGAGCAACCTGTTCGTCCAGCTCCTGCGCTACATGGGAGTTCCGGCGGAGCGCTTCGGCACCAGCACGGCGACGTCTGTCCCTGGGCTGGTCTGAGGCGCGGCACCCCAGCAGCAGGTGATTGCCGGTGCCTGCGCGTGTGCCTGCATCGGGCTGGCCGCTAGCCGGGTCCGCTCCCGGATGCAATCCATCTCATGTTCGTGAGATGACCGCACGGGATGGAGAGCACACCCGCCTGGGTCGGCGACGCGCGCGGTGGTACGCCAGGGGGTCATGACCCCCCCTACCGTACCCGAGCGCGGCCCCGCACCAGTGTCGGCAACCGCACCCGCTCCCGAGCGGGTGCTGGCCATCGATGCCCTGCGCGGCTTCGACATGTTCTGGATCGCCGGACCGGATCTCGGCCACTGGCTGGTCACCAGCGTCCTGACCCTCTCCCTGGGCTCGCTGCCCCCCTGGCTGAGCTACCAGCTCGAACATCCGGCCTGGCAGGGCTTCAGCGCCTGGGACATGATCATGCCGCTGTTCCTGTTCATCGTCGGAGCGGCGATGCCGTTCTCGGTCCAGCGGCGGATCGATGCCGGGGATGGACGCTGGTCGATCTACGGGCGGGCCCTGCGCCGGGTGGCGATCCTGTGGCTGCTCGGCATGATCGCGCAGGGCCACCTGCTCGAATGCAATATGGCGCGGCTCAAGCTCTACTCCAATACCCTGCAGGCCATCGCCTCCGGCTACCTGATCGCCACCGTGGTGATGGTCGAGCTGCGCTCGGTGCGGTCGTGGGCGGCAGTCGCCGGCGCCCTGCTGGTGGTGTACTGGCTGGCGCTGTCGTTCATCCCGCCGCCCGGTCTGGCAGCCGGCCTCTACACCCCGGACGAGAATCTGGCGATCTGGATCGACCGTACGGTGCTGGGCAGCACCCAGGACGGCACCCACTACACCTGGATACTCAGCAGCCTCGGCTTCGGCGCGACGGTGCTGATCGGGGTGCTCGCAGGACGGGTGCTGCGCACGCCGTTGGCGCCTGAGCTGCGCCTGCTGATCCTCGCCGGTGCGGGGGTGGCCTGCCTGCTCGCCGGCTGGGCATGGAGCGCCGTCATGCCGATCATCAAGCACCTCTGGACCAGCTCGATGGTCCTGTGGGCCGGCGGATGGAGCCTGCTGCTGCTGGCGCTGTTCTACTACCTGATCGATATCCGCGGCTTCCGCCGCTGGACCACCGTCTTCGTGGTCATCGGCGCCAATGCGATCCTCGCCTACATGTCGCAGTCGCTGCTCGATATCCGCCACCTGGGCCAGTTCCTCTTCGGCGGGCTGTGCGGGCATTTCGGTCCGGGCAAGGAGGCCGGCCTGGCGCTGCTGACCTACGCCCTGCTGTGGACCGGGCTGTGGTGGCTGTACCGTCAGCGCATCTTCATCCGCATCTAGCGCGGGGCAGTCTGTCCGTCAGCGCCTGAGCGCTTCAGCGGCCGGCTGGAACTACGCTGGGGGTCACGAAGAGCTGCATCACCGGGCTGTCGGGATCGCTGATGCGGGTGAGCAGCTGGTGGACCGCCCGTTCGCCGATCAGATCCAGGTGCAGATCGATGGTCGCTGGTCGTGGCGACAGACGCGCCAACAGGGACGCATCGTTATTGCAGCCGATCAGCCGCAGTGAGCGCTCCGGAGCGGCACCGAGCCGATCGAGGATCTGGGCCGCCAGATGCAACTGGTTGTCGGAGGGCAGGAAGATCCCCGTGCAGGGTGCGGCGGCGCCGATGGCGGCCTGGAGGGCCTGGGTCAGGTCGTGCACGCCCGGATTCCCGACTTCGAACGCCTGGGCGCTGCCACCGCCCTCGTGCACCGCGGTGAGGAAGCAGTCTCGCCGCTGGACGAAGGCGGTATGCTCCGGGCTGTCGTTGACGAAGGCCAGCCGGCGCAGGCCCAGCCCCAGGAGGTAGTCGGCGGCGAAGCGTCCGACCAGGGCGTTGTCGTAGAAGACGCGATCGATGCTGCAACCCGGGTCGGAATGCTCGCGCATCATCCACACGCTCGGGCGATCCAGCAGGACCGTGCGCAGCGCCGCCGGCATCTGCGGCAGGCGGCCGAGGACCAGCAGGCCATCGATGCTGCGGTCCGCCAGCAGGTCGGGAATCGGTCCGTTCCCATCATAGTGGCAATATACCAGTGTGCCGTGGCCATGATCGATGGCGCGCTGGATGCCGGCGAACAGCCAGGGGAACACCGGCATGCCCATCATGGTCCTGGCGCTCCAGGCGCCCAGGGTCAGCACCGCCACCAGCCGGGGCACGCCCAGCGGCGAGGGCGCGCCCGCCGGCACGCGCGCCCGGCGGGCGCGGAAGCCGGTCTGGCTCAGGGCCCTGGTGATGCGCTCGGCCATGGCCTCGGAGACGCTCTGGGGCTGATTGATGAAGCGCGAGACCGAGGCTTGCGACACCCGCGCCGCGTGGGCGACATCGGCGATGGTGGGTCGCGATTTTCTGCGCCGCCGGGGGAGCGGGGAATCGGCCATGACCGCAGTGTGCCCCAGGGCGGGGGCGATGGTAGTGGACAAGGCGGAGCCGGGGCTAGTCGTGGTCGCTGACCAGCACCACGGTCGATTGCGGGCCGACCAGGACGGTGTCGCCGGTCACCGGCGCATGCTCACCCCCGACGGCATGGACCTCGCCCAGGCCGGCTGGCCGATGCAGCGGGAAGGTCTCGGTCGCCGTGGCATTCATGCCGATGGCGTAGCGGCCGAAATGGCATTCGTAGAAGGAGGCCCGGCCGGCGAGGGGGTGTTCGCTGCCCGGCTTGAAGTCGCCGTCGGCGACGTGCGCGATCGGCAGCTCCTCGTTGGCCTCGGCGGAATGGAGTTCGACCGGGTAGCGGTGGCCGCCGTTGGCGAAGCCGAAGTCGGTCCAGTCGGGCCGCTTCCAGACCAGGCCGCTCGGCGTGAAGATCTCGTCCTGGACGATCACCGCGACGCGATCGAGATGGGGCGTGATGTGGTGGATGCGCGCGAGATGGTTGATCGCGAAGCGCGCGCGCCAGTAGAGCGAGGCATAGAGGATCTCATCGTGGTACTTGATCGCCACCACGCCGTCCTCCTCGTCGGCGAAGACCAGGTCCGGCTGCCCCGACGTCATCGGCAGCTGGAAGCGCTGCGCTGGCTGCGCGCTGATGATGCGGTACTGCTCGGGGATGCCCAAGAGCCCGGCGGTGGTGCGCAGACCGCCTTCCTTGAGCTCGCCGGCGATGGCGGCGAAGAGCTGGTGGTCGGCGATCTGCTGCTGCACGGCGCCGAGGAGATGCGGGTCGCGGGTGGCCGCCGCAGCGTAGAGGGGCGAGGCATCCCAGGTGGGCCGTTCGGCATAGGTCACATCACCCGGATAATGGTCGTCGCGCCAGCCGACCTCGGCCTCGATGCGCATCGCGCGTGCGCCATCGGCATCCACCAGCGGATAGCGGAAGATGGCGCGGGCATTGGCGATGCGCACCAGCTGCGCCTTGATCTCGGGATCGCCCTCCTGACCCGGGCTGCTGGTCGCCTCGTAGATCTGCGTGACCCAATCGATGACCTCGCCGTAATAGCCGACGAAGCCCAGCTCGCGCGTCAGCCCCTTGGCGGTCAGCTCGCGGTAGTGCTCGCCCATCGGCTTCTCGGGTCCGTGTTCGGTGTCGCTGCCCAGCCAGGGGTCGAGGCCGATGGCTTCGCGCAGGTAGCGCAGGGCCTGCCGCTCGGGCAGGGCGTGGGCCGCATCAATGGCGGCGACCGCGCGGTTGCAGCGGTAGATGTTCAGATCGACGATCATCGACTGGTTGGTGTAGAGGCGCCGGTGGTGGCGCAGGTGATCGCGGCTGTCCTGGAACATCTGCGACCAGGCATCCCGCCGCAGCGGCCCTCCCGGCGAGAGCGGCTGGTCGAGCAGGCCGGTAAGATCGGCAGCCAGCAGGCGCACGGCATCGGCGGCCATGCCGGTGGCGAACCAGTCGCTGTTGTAGACCGCCTTGTCTGCGCGCACCAGCGCCGGGTCGTTGTGGAAGTCGGCGTACAGGTGGTCGACCCCGCTGACGATGCGCTCGCGCACGGCGGGATTGCGGAAGGCGTGGCACCACGGCTGGGCGGCGGCGCGTGCGAGGAAGTGCATCTGCACCTGCGTCGGCGGCGTGCCGCCTGCCAGCTCCCCATCGATCTCATGATTGACCCGCTCCTGCACCTGGACGAGCACCTCCGCTCCCGGGGCGGTGCGCAGCGGCGCATCCACGGGCGCCGACCCGAGGGCTTCACTCGGCGGCGGGACATAGCAGGGATCAGTATGGGTGACCAGGGCATAGATGCCGCGACTGGGCTCGCCCATGGGCTTCTGGTAGCGCTCGAAGGTATCGCCATAGCCCCAGATCGGTCCGCTGCTGCGGATCTCGCAGCGCACCGAGGTCTTGCCCGCCAGCAGGGCCCGGGGCAGGGGGGTGGTGGTATAGTAGAAGCGTCCCGCGCACGGGGGTTCATGCGAGCCGACATCGAGGATGTCGATGTCGCCGAGGTGGCGGTAGCCGACCTGGCGGCCCTCGCAGAACAGATACAGGCGATCGGGTGAGGACTCGGAGCCCCAGAAGCGCACCGTCGCATAAGTCTGGGCGTGCGGGTCGACCGCGATGGTGAAGGCGATGCGCCCGCCCTGCCAGTTGGTCGGCTCGAGGTTCAGCAGACGGCGGGCGTGCTGCTCGAGCCCGCCGGTAACCACCGAGCTGGCAGTGGCCTCCAGGTGATGGCGCTCTTCGCTGGCGGGATCGCCGAACAGCACCTGATCGAGCACGGTGGCGGTGCGCTCGGCGGCCTGCCCCCCCGCCAGCGCCGCTGCCAGGTTCGTCACCAGCAGCAACCGGATGAGGCGTCGTCGTGTGGCCAAGTGGAACGGTGTCATCGCAGTGATGATACCAGCCAGGACCATGCCTGGTTGGCACCAACGCGTGAAAGAATTACATGCGCGCCCGGACCGCCGGGCCATTCGCCAGCATGCGGGTGCTTACTTGCCGACGACCGTGGTGGCCGTGCCCTCGCCCCATAGGCGCAGCGGCAGGAATTCGCTCATCTCATCCTGGTTGGTGGCCAGGAGGCGCACCGCATTCACCCCGGGCTTGAGCGCAATCACCGCGGTGTAGAGGCCGCCTGGGCCGAGCTTGCTCGCCGGCTGGAGATCGACCTTTTCATCCTCTTGGAAGAGCGAGAGGAAGCGCAGGTGCTCGCCGGCGACGGTGATGGCGATCTTCACCTGGTTCTCGCCCGCTGGTTCGATGCCGGTGATGGCGAGTCTCGGCGGGACGATCGCATGGGCATCGACCGCGGTGTTGACCGGAATGACCAGGGTATGGAACAGGGTGGCGCGGAAACGGCCATCGATGGGCTCATCGAAGAGCTCCTCGGCGCGCACCTGCAGCTTGATCGCGCTGCCGGTGAAGGGCACCTGAGTGTCAGCCCGCTTGATCGCCTTCAGCAGCTTGACTGGCACGGTGAAGCTCGCGGACTGCCCCTGGTCAAGGGGATCGAGCTTGATGTGGTTGTCTCCCAGCTGGACGTAGGGGTCGTTGTCCTTGTAGACCCGCAGGTCGACCTTGGCGGTGCGCCCTTCCCCATCGTTGCGCAAGGTGAGCTTGAGCGCCTCCTGCTCGTCGATCGCCAGGGTGCCATCGCCATGGGTGGTGGTCAGCTCCCAGGAATAGCTGAAATGCGGGCGCGGCTGTGGAGTGATGCCGAGGCGCACGGGGATGCTGGTGAGGGGAGCGGGGTCGCCGTCATGGAAGAGCTCAAGCTGGAAGCGCTCCTCGCCAGCGTAGAGCCGCGGTGGCACGTGGAAGGTCATGATGCCGGTGCAGGTCTTCTGGGCATCGACGGTGCCGAAGATCACCTCATCCTCCCACAGCGGGCTGAACTTGTCGGCCTTGATCACGCCATAGAGCCGTCCGACGGGGGTGGCCGCTGCGTTATCAACGGAGAAGGTGAGCTGCGCATCCGCTCCGGCGGCGATCGTCGCGGGACCGGTGTAATGCAGGGTGAAGGCGCCTGCGGGGGCTGTCGCATCGGGGCCCCAGGTGATCATGGGGGTGCGCGCCGCCAGGGCGGCGGCTAGGTGCACCGATTCGACCTCTGCGCGGGCGGTCACCGGATCGTGCAGGGCCTTGATCAGGAACTGGCGTGTGGTGCCGGCCAGCGCCGCGCTCGCGGCATCCGTGGCATAGGTGGGGGCGCTGGCGGCCTGGACCAGGAGGTCGATGACCAGGGCCGCTTCCTGATCGGGGACGAAGTCGGGACTGGCGATGCTCGAGCGCTTGAGCTCATCCTTGCTCAGGTGCTTGGCCAGCCAGCCGAGCTGCAGCGAGCCCGGATGCGCGTACTGGTGCTTGTTGGTGAGGGCGAACTCCTCGTCGACCTCGCGCATCCCGGTGAAGGGGATCATGTCGATGTGGCCGTCCTCGCGCTGGGTATGCTGGATCAGCCGCAGGTCGGGGTTGATGCCGACATCCTGGATCGAGACGCCGCCCGGCAGCTGGTACTCCTGGATGGTCAGCTTCAGCCGGCTGCCATCGGGCAGCCCCTTGACGGTCTGGACCGATCCCTTGCCGAAGCTGGTGGTCCCGGCCACCAGCGCGCGGTCGTTGCATTGCAGGGCGCCGCTGAGGATCTCCGCCGCGCTGGCGCTGCCGCTGGAGGTCAGGACCACGATCGGGATGTCGAGGATCTTGCGATCCGAGCTCTTGAAGATGCGTGGCTGCCCGTCGACGGTGACGGTGCGCACGATCTCCTGGCCCTTGGCGAGGAAGAAGTCGCTGATCAGCTTGGCCTGGTCGAGCAGGCCGCCGCCGTTGAAGCGCAGGTCGAGGATGAAGGCCTTCATCGGACCGGCCTTCTGCAGTTCGGCGATCGAGCGCAGCAGGTCGCGAGCGGTGTAGCCGCTGAATTCGTCCATGCGCACATAGCCGATGTCGCCGGAGCGGTACTTCTGCATGGTGATGACCTGGACCAGGTCGCGGGTGATGGGGACCTCGAGGGCCTTGTCGGCGGTCTTGCGCTCGATGGTGAGGACCACCTGCGTGCCCTTGGGGCCGCGGATGCGGTGGGTGACCTGCTCCAGGCTCAAGCCGGCGGTCTTCTCGCCATCGACGCCCAGGATGATGTCGCCATCCTCGATGCCGGCGCGATCGGCAGGCAGCCCAGGTATGGCATGGCGGATCAGGTTGATGCCCTCCTCCTGCCCGAGGAAGGCGCCGATGCCGAAGAATTCCCCGGCGATCTCCTCCTGGAACTCCTTCGCTGGCTCGGGTGCCATCAGCACGGTATGGGGGTCGAGGCAGGTGAGCGCGCCATTGATCAGGCTGTAATCGAGGTCGCGCGCCTTGGCCGGCTTGAAGCCCGAGCCATCGACGATGACGCGCAGGGTCTCGATCAGCATCATTGCCGCATCCAGGGAGGTGGGGTCAGGGGCCGGCAGTCGGGTCACCGTGCTGCCCACGGTCAAGGCGATCACCCCCTCGCTCCAGGTGGTCAGGATGCTGGGCTCGGCGAGCTTGAGCTGGCGCAACGCGCGCTCGACCATCAGCTTGGGCTGGAAGCGCATGGCATCGTAATAGTCGCGCTCGAGGGCCGCACCGACGGTGGGCGCCATGTCAGGGAACGCCACCGGGGCCTCGGCGCTGATCAGGGCGCCGGTGAGCAGGACGAGGAGGGAGAGCAGGCGGAGCAGGGAATTGATGGGGACCATGGGGCTGCGACACCTTTCGCGCGGAGTGGTCCCTGACCGTAAGCGACGTCAGGCCGTGGTCACGTTGTTTGCCAGGGAAGCTTGGTTGGCAGACTGACAGGCCGGATCGCCCGAGCTGCGCCAGCCGACTGGGGTTCAGGGTCCGGCGTGGACCGGCGCCGGCAGCTGGGCGACATCCGGCGGGATGCCCAGGGCGGCGCGGGTGATGGTGGCGTCGTGGGGCGGCTGGTCGAGGAAGCCGCCGTTGGCGAGCAGGAAGCGGCCTTCGGCCAGGCGGGCGGTATAGTCGAGGCGATCGCGCTCGCCGGTGGGGTCATGGGTCAGGTGCGCGGTCAGCAGTTCGTTCCAGTGGCCGTCCGCCAGGCGGATCCACTGGTTGCCGTACTCCGCCATCCGCCGCCGGTCGCCGTTGGTGCCGACGAAGTTCTCGTTGAACGAATACAACCCGCGGAGGTAGTGGCCGTCCTTGGGCGCGGAGAAGCTGGCGATCAGGCCCCAGCGCTTCTGCTCGGGAAAGAAGAAGTAGCCGGAATAGCGGGTGGTTGCCTCATGCGGCTCGATGGTGACCAGCAGGCGGTAGGTGGTGCCCGCCACCCACGGATAGATCAGATGGCTGTGCCCGCCGGTGCCCTCGTTGCCGAAGTCGCTGGCCACCACCCCCTCGCCCTTGGCCAGCAGGGTCACGCGATCGGTGGCGGCGACCTTGGAGCGGTCGACGCCCTCCTTGCCGCTATCCCAGATCGAGAAGATGATGCGCCGCTCGGTGGGGCTGTTGACCTGGATGCCGAAATAGCCGCGCGCGAAGCCGCACACCATGAAGTAGGACCACACCGGATCCTCGCGAACGGCGACTTCATTGTAGAACGCCGTGATCTGCGCCTCGGCGGGGGTGGGGTAGCCCAGATGCACCGAGGCGGCGTTGCGCCTGGGCAGGAGGTTGAAACGCGCCGCGGCACTCGCCGGGCCGTCGAGCTGCAGGCTCTCGATGCGTCCGAAGGTCTTTCCCGTCCTGGCGAGGCCGTGCAGTTCGAAGCGCTGATAGCCGGGTGCGGCGATGGCGACCTGGCCGAACGGCACCACCACCGCCTGGTCGCCAGCCCCCACCGCCTGGGCGCTGTGATCCGCCCCGGCGGCGGTCAGCCGCAGCTGGGCGGTGGCCCCCTGGGGCAATCGCAGGGTCACGCTGAGATCGAGCATGCCCGGTGTAGTGATCCAGCCGTGCCAGACGATGCTGGTCGCGCCATCAGACCAGCCATCGATGCCGTTCGTGTCGCTCGGATGCAAGGCTGCGGGATCCGGCTCCAGATAGGCGGTGCATGCGGGGATGTGCAGGCTCTCCGCCCCCCACAGGGGCAGCAGGCCGGCGGTGGCTAGGATGACGCGGAGCAGGGACGTCATGGGGATCAACCTGGGGTGGCAGCCGAGCAGAGCCGAGCTGAGCTGAGCAGGGCAGCCGAAGAGTCTACCATCCGGTTATCCTGACCACGGGGGTGGGAGGAGCGCACCAGGCGACAGCGCGTCGCCCACAAATGAGACGGAATGACGCTCAGGCGCCACCTCGTCCAGGCGCCCATCTGCGCTCATCCTCCGGCGAACAGTTCGCTCATCACCTCACCGGGGCTGCCCGGGAGGGCGAAGCCCAGGAGCGACGCTGCGGTGACCGCGATGTCGATCAGGCCGCGATGCTTGGCCGTCACCACCCCGTGGCCGAACTCGGGTCCCAGCGCCAGCAGCATGATGTGGCGGCACCCGGTGCAGTCATCGCCATGGCTGACGAAGCCGTCATGAATGCCGTCCAGGTGCCGGCCATGATCATCGGTGATGAAGAGCGCCGTATGCCCGGCGTAGACCGCATCCTTCTGCACAAATCCCCAGATGGCGCCGATGGCGGCGTCGCTGTCGCGGATGCCCTGGAGATAGCCTGGCCAATTGTTGGCATGCCCCGCGGCATCCGGCTGCTTGAAGTTCACCAGCACCAGGTGCGGGTGGTGAGTCGCGAGCAGCTCGGTGACCTTGGCGAGGGTCTCGGCATCCTCGCGATAGCCGGCGCCGATGCCTTTGCCGCCGATGCCGCAGTCAGAGGAGCAGACATGGGTATGCTGCCATTGGGGATCCTGGCAATCGGTGAGGATCTGCAGCTTGTCCTTGGTGGTGATCACCCAAGCGTCGGTGACGGGCGCCTTGCTGACGGCGAGGTAGCGCTGGAAGATCGAGGGATTCTGCGGGTATTCCAGGCCGTTGTTGTTGATCTCCTGATAGATCCCGGTCGCCATCGCCGTATGACCGGCATTGGTGTAGGTCGGCCCGTCGTTCTTGAAGCCGGTGAAGAGCACGCCCTGCGGGGCGAGCTCGGTGGCGAGATGCGGGATGTACTGGCGGGTGGGCTCGCCGAAGGTCTCGCTCCAGCGTGCGCCATCCATGACCACGATGATGACATGGGTGGTGGCCCGCGCCGCCTCGGCAGCGAAGACCGCCCCGCTGAGCATCAAAAGGAGAGCGATCCAGCAAATTCGCCGGCAGCGATCGGCGGCGGGCCGATGGGCGCATGGCTGGGCGGAGCGGCACAGGCGGTTCATGGCGTCAAGATGCCATCCACCGTGGGCGCCGTCCACCGGCAAGGGGCCCGGCTGCGACGAGAGCAACTGGGCACGTCTCAGCGCACCGGTGGCCGGTAGACGCGGATGGCATGGATAGCGGAGCCGGGGTCGCCCTCGGTGTCGATCTCCAGGGTGTGCGTGCCGTTGCTCAGGCCCTGGGCGATGGTGACGGCCTGCTCCCGGGTCGCATCGCTCTGCAGGAACTGGGCGGCATCGACGGCGAGCGGCTTGACCGACCATGTGATGGCGTAGCCCACCTTCAGAGCGGGTGGACCGCGGAACCACGATTTCTGGTCGATCAGCACCAGGCCCGAGGCTGAGCGGAAGTTGGTGGTGCTGTCGCCAGATCCGTCGGCGCCGGTGAGGGAGCCGCGGACGTCATAGGACCAGCTCTTGCCATCGTCGGCGACCTTGGTGATGGTCAGCGTCCAATCTTCGGTTCTCAGCGGTGCCTCATGGTCGACCCGGGTGAGGAATAGGGCCGACCAGGGACCGGGCTTGGACCTGGTGATGGCATGGCATTCGGCGAACTCGGACGGCTTCTTGCCGTCGATGAGGAAGGTCGCCTTGACGGCGGCAGGTGCGCTCCCACCGATGACATCGATGCGGTTGCCGTCGACCTCGAGCTTCAGGTGGTGGCCGGTGAAAGACGCCGCCGTGCCCACCGCGATGTCCTTCACCAGATCCTGCCAGGCATCGTGCGGGAGTTCCGGGCGGTAGACGAGGTAGCGGGAGATGATCGAGGACATCACGAAGCAGCCATAATCGTTGAGGTGCACACCGTCCTTCAGCAGCGCCTTCGGCTCGAGCGTGTTCGCCTTCAGGTAATCGACCCAGGCGGTGCGCACATCGCACAGTCCGCAACCGTAGCGCTTGGCATAATCGGGGAGGAAGACGTGGTTCATCAAGTGGCTCCACCACGCCCCATGATCCTGCTTGTCCAGGCGCTTGAGGTCGTCGTCGGTGGTGATCACGGCCGGCCAGGTGTTGGCATGATCGGTCTGCATCAGGATCTCGGTCGTGGTCCGGCTGCGTGCCGAGCGGATGATGTCCTCGTACTCCTTGTTCGCGCCGTAGACATGGAAGATCAGCAGATCGGGGTAGAAGGGATAGAGATCGTGCTCCGCCGGCTTCACCAGCAGCTGGGCGGCGAAGCCGCCGATAGCGCGATTCTCTATCTCGAGGTCGGCGTCGGGGAAGCGCTTGCGCAGATCGTCGGCGACCATCTTCGACCACGGCTGTTCAGTGATCGATTGCCCGTAGAAGAGCACGCGGACATGGTGGTGCTGTGAGGGGGTGCTGGTTGCCAACAGGGTCATGGTGCGCTGGATGCCCAGGCCCAGGGCGGCCGGATCGGCAGGTGGTTGGATCGGCGGGTAATCCGCGGCGCTGCAGGCGAGCATGCCGGCCAGGATCAGCGACCAGGAACGGATCAGCATGGGGAGGCCTTTCACGCCAGGGGGACGAGAGACAATACCGGCGAGGGTGGCTAATATTGAATCCTTTTGGAGAATTCTAGAGATATCTAGAACAAGATGTTAGGACCTAGCTGCGGAAAAAAATTTAATGGTTTCAATCGCTCCACGTACATGCGCCAGCAGGGTACCACGGGTTTGCCCTGCGCGGCACGGTTCAGCCAGCGGACAGGGGACCTGCTGGGAGCGACCGGTCAGCTTCCATACGCTAGTGAGCGGCGGGATGCGCCAAGGCGGCGACGGCGGCATCCTGGAAGTCGCGGCGGATATCCGAGCCGTCGGAATTGGGGAAGTTCGAGCGCTGGACCAGGAGGATATAGGCACGCTTGGCGACCGGGTCGATCCAGGCCTGGGTGCCATAGGCACCCCCATGACCAAAGGAGCCTGGGGACAGCGCAGCGCTGACGCCCTGCGGTTGGCGGATGACGCACCAGCCGAAGCCCCAGCCGTTGCCGGGGGTGAATCCGGTCGCCAGGTCGCCGGTCTGGACCTGGGTCATCTGCGCCACCGAGCTGGGTGTGAGGTAGCGGTGCCCATCGAGCATCCCCTGGTGCAGGATCATCTGGCAGAACCGGCCATAGTCGCGCGCGGTCGAGAACAGCCCGCCATTGGCCAGCGGGACGCGATTGGGGATGGCTGGATCGAAGGGCAGCGGCAATGGGTGCAGACTCAGCTGGCCATTGCTGACCTGGTAGGACTTGGCCAGGCGCTGGAGCTGCTCCGGAGTGGGGTAGAAGGTGGTGTCGACCATGCCCAGGGGCGCGAACAGCCGGTCACGCAGCTCGTCGGGCAGGGAATGGCCCGAGACCACCTCGATGATGCGCCCGAGGGTATTCAGGCCAGTTTGGCAGTACTGCCATTTGCTTCCCGGGACGAACTGCAGCGGCTTGTGGGCGAACAGCGGGATGAGCTCGGCGAGGGAGTGGGCATTCCGGCCTTCGTCGGCGGAGACCTCGGAGAGTCCGGAGGTGTGCGTCAGCAGATGCCGGAGGGTGAGGTTGCCGGGG
Organism: Planctomycetota bacterium; assembly: GCA_003136555.1. Classification (GTDB taxonomy): domain Bacteria; phylum Planctomycetota; class UBA11346; order UBA11346; family UBA11346; genus BOG-1363. Next base: position 27,843 of record PLEW01000056.1, read on the forward strand.
CGGCCATCGGGAGTCTTCACGTCAGCGAACTCGGGGATGTACTTCGCCACTGGCTCGTCGACCGACAACTTGCCTTCCTCCTGCAGCATCATCACCACGCTGGCGGTGATCGGCTTGGTCATTGAGGCGATCCAGAACAGCGCATCGGAGTGCATCGGTGTGGCGGCCGCAAGATCGCTGTCGCCTACGGCGCTCAGATGCAGGATGCGATCCGGATCGACCACCAGGGTCACGGCTCCCGCGACCTCGTGGCGCTGCACCGCCTGCTGCATCGCGGCGCTGATGCGTGCCTGGTCGACTGAGGGCTCGGGTTGGCGGCGTGCCGTCTCCATGCATCCGAGCATACCGCCGATGAGGGCGCTGAGGAGCAGGGGGGTGCGCAGGGCGGGGCGCTGGCGGGTGGGACGACGGGCGGGCATGGGCATCCTGGGTCGGGGAGGTGGCCGAGGTGGCGCAGGGAGCCTAGGCACCATGTGCCGCATCCGGCAGCGATCTGGCCACCTGGACAGCACGTACCTGACACGCTGTCGCTCCCGGGCTCGTGAGGCCGATCCACGACGGGGCAGGCAGTGGAGCCGTGGAAGTGTGCTCGCCATTGCGCTACCTGCGAGCGACCTGTAATTTCGTCGCATGGCCGCACCCTCCTGGTCGCCGATTCCGGCTGGTGAGGCGTTGGTCGCCAACCGCTTCCATGCGGGTGCGCAGTGGCGCACCTGGCGGCCGCATGGCACCAGTGATTGGGAAATCCTCGTGAGCGATCGCGGTGCCGGCCGCTTCGGCGGACCGGGCGGCGATCTTGAGGCTGGCCCTGAGCGGGTGGTGCTGCTGCGTCCGGGGGTGGTGCATGATTATGGCCCTGCCCAGGGAGTGCGGCAGTGGAGCGTCGCCTGGGTGCACTTCCAGCCCCGCGATGAATGGCTCGAACTGCTCGCATGGCCCGAGATGGCGCCCGGGATCATGGTCATCGAGGTGGCGGATGTCCAGGAGCGCCAGCGGGTGCTGGCGCTCCTGGATGAGATCGCGGCGATCCAGCGCAGTCCGCACCGCAATCGCCGCCGTTTAGCCGCGAACCTGCTGGAGCAGATCCTGCTGCGCCTCGATGCCTACCATCCGCATGCCGGCCAGCGGCGCGACCGCCGCATCGCCACCGTGGTCGAGCGCATCCTGCGCGGCGAGGGTCGGCGGGAACTCCTCGCCCGCGCCGTCGGACTGTCGCCATCGCGCCTGTCGCATCTGTTCCAGCGCGAGATGGGGATGTCGCTGCCGGCCTTCCGGGAAGGACTGCGCATGGAGCGGGCGGCGCTGCTGCTCGACAGCACCGCCGAGAGCATCGCCTCGGTCGCGACCGCCTGCGGGTATGACGACCCCTTCTATTTCAGCAATCGCTTCCGCCGCGCCAAAGGCATGTCACCGCGTGCATGGCGGGCCCGCCCCGACAGCCGCTATACCGGCGAGGAACCGCCGTCATCGGGCTGGAGCGGCACGCGACCGCCGCCGCGGCGAGAGAAAATCACAGGTCGGTAGCACGCGGTCCAATGGCTGACGGCTTCCGGGTTGCATGATGCGGACCAGTTCACCCGTTCACCGAGAATGCCATGATGATGCATCCACTGCGCCTGTCGCTTCTCGCCGTGTCGATTTCCTGCGCTGACGCAGCAGACAGAGCTGGGCAAGCTCCGGCAGCGGAGCCGGCGACGCCAGCGCTGCTGGACAATCCGCAGGCGCCGCTCTCGCTGGCGGCCTATCGCGTCTTCGCCGACGAGTTCGATGCCCCGCCGGATGCAGCTCCCGATGGCCATGATGACCAGGATCGGATCGCGCACTGGCGTACCTCCCTGTGGTTCGGCTCCGGCTACCATCGTCAGGGTGGGGGGCAGGGCTACTATGCCGACACCTCCACCCGTACGGTGTGGAGTTCCAGCACGGTGTGCTATGACGCCTTCTCGGTCGATAAGGGGGTGCTGTCGATCACCGCGACGCATCATCCGCAGCCGATCCCGGGATTCGCCAACCTGCACTACGTCACCGGCCTGTTGTCGACCATCGACAGTTTCTGGATCGACTATGGCTATGTCGAGGTGCGCCTCAAGTGCCCTGCGGCACCCGGGTGCTGGACGGCCTTCTTCATGTACCCGGCAGATGACTACTTCAACCGTCCGTCAGCGCAGTACACCAAATGGGAGATGGACTTCCTCGAGATCCTCGGCAGCGGGATCGATCGGCTGCATGTGACCACGCATGAGCGGGCTGAGCCGCACGCCAAGAACAGCGGCGATGAGAGCGTGATTGCCACCGGGCGCAACGACGACGACTTCCATGTCTTCGGCTTCGACAAGCGGCCTGGAGTGGTGGAGGTGTGGCGCGATGGCGTCCATCTGCTCTCGAAGCCGACGACGCCACGCATGACCTCCGCCGGCTATCTGTGCCTGGTGCTGGATGTCGGGACCGATGGCGGCTGGGCCGGTACGCCCGTCTCCGGCCAATTCCCGCAGGTACTGCAGGTTGATTACGTCCGCGCCTATCGCACCTCGGCCACCAGCGTCGTGGGTGGTCCAGCGTCGAGCATGCAGCTGGGCCAGGTGCGCACCGACGGTCAGCGGTGAGTTGAGCGTCCATTTCTTGGCGGATGCCGGTGCTCCGGCCAGTGTTCGCATCGGCACGGCCAGCGGGAGCCTATTTCAGGCGGAAATGCTCGACCTGCTCCTGCAGATCGCGTGACATGCGCAGCAGGCTGCTGGCCGTCGACTGGGTCTCGCCTGCGCTCTGGGTTGTATTCTTCGCTGCGAGCGCGACGCCGATGATGGTCTTGGCGATGTCGGCGCTGCCGGAGGAAGCGGTGCTGACATTACCGGCGACATCGGTGGCGATATGCGACTGCTGCTCGACTGCGGCGGCGATGTTCTGCTGCAGATCGTTGATGCGGGATATCACCCCGGCGATGCGGGTGATCGCGGCGATGGCATCCCGGCTGTTGGATTGCAGCTCCTGCACGCGCTGGTCGATCTCCTGTGCGGCCTCACCGGAGCCCTTCGCCAACGATTTGACCTCATTGGCGACCACGGCGAATCCCACGCCAGCGGCTCCTGCCCGAGCAGCCTCGATATGGGCGTTGAGCGCCAGGAGGTTGGTCTGGTCGGCGATCTCGCTGACCAGCTTGACCACGGTGCCGATCTCATTGCTGGCGACCACCAGCTTGGCGACCGTGTCATTGGTGATTTTGGTGATATTCACCGCATCGATGGCCACCTGGGCGGCATCCATGGCGTTGCGCGCGATGTCCTTGATGCTGGAATTCAGGGCATCGACTTGCTGGGCAGCATTCTGCACGTGGCTGGAGATTGCCGCCGAGGCGGTCGAGACCGATTCCGAGCGGGTGCTGGTCTGCTCGGCGTCCCCGCCCATGCGGTTGCTCAGCGCCATGAGCTGGCTCGCCGCAGCGGCCAGCTGGGCGGCATTCGCGCCGAATGACGTCATGGTGGTGCGCAGGCTGTCGACCAGCTGATTGCAAGCGTCATTGAGTTTGGCGATCTCATCCCGGCCGGTGATGGTCAGATGTGCGGTGAGATCACCTGTCGAGATCCGGGTGACCATCGCCATGGTCTGGTGCAGTGGCCGCACGATGGAGCGCGATATCAACAGGGTGGCGATCAGCAGCATGACGCCGGCAATGATCTCGAGGGTGATCATGAAGGTCCGCAGCTCATGCGCGCTCTTCAGCATCATCTGCGCCTCGACCCGCGCCAGCACCGCCCAGTTGAAACCCGGGAAATTCCCCGATCCAGTCGAGGTGGCATAGCCGACCACCTGCGAGATGCCGCGTTCATTGGCCTCCTGATCGCTGCCACTGGCGCCCTTGATCGCCGCAATCGCGGCCTTGAGGCCATTGCGGGCGAGATTGGCATGGAAGATCATCTCGGGGTCGTAGGCATCGATGACCAGCCCATCCTTGTTGATGACCTGGAAATCCGAGGGCATCTCGATGGTCGAACGGGTATCGGAGATGATCGCTGAGACGGTGCGCTTGAGCGAGATCCACCCGGCCAGGACGCGTACCAATGCGCCATCGCTGTCGCACACCCGAGCCGAGAAGATCACGCTCAGGCCATTGCCGCCGCTGGAAGCGGCGACCAGCGCATCGAGTTTGGCATCGCCGCAGAAGCAAGCATCGTCCTCGATCTTGCCAGTGGCAGCCTCGCTGAACCATGGCTGATCCTTGACGCTGGTGCCGATGAGCGCCCCGCTCTTCAGGGGCTTTCCGCGATAGTCCGCGGTATTGACGGCGAGAACGGTCCCCGCCTTGTCGGCAACCACCAGCAGGTCGAAGGTGCCGAGGGACTTGACTTGGCGGTCCAACAGCGCCGTCAGCGGCGCTGCGTCGCCCTGGATGGTGGGGATCGCTGCGCTGGCCAGCACCTGGCCATAGGCGCTGGCGAGCTCGCGATCGATAGCGGCCATGGCGTCCTGGGCGCGCGATTCGAGCTGCGAACCTGCACCGATGAGGAGCTGCTCACGATTATGGCGGTCGGCCAGCAATCCCATGATCAACAGCGGGAGCAGGCCTAGAGCGAGGAACAGCACCACCAGCTTGGTGCGCAGGCTGCGGAAGCGGATGATGAATATCCGGTCGCAGACCAGGTCGAATGCCACCAGCGCGCTGGTGGCAAGTGCGGCGATGCGTCTGAAAGTCGTGCGCATGTCTCATAGGCGGACCGGGCCGCTCACTCCTTGAGCAGGTATCCGGCATCTCCCGGCTTCTTGCCGTCGATGGTGATGATCTTGACTGCCGGGGTGACATCCTTGGCATTGATGATGGCGACGGCGTTCGGCTTCTCCTCGACCAGTTTGAGCGCTACGCGGTTGGTGGCGTTCTTAGGCGCGCTGTTCATGTGATTCTGGAATACCTGCGAAGTCCAGTATTTCTTCAGCCCATCCGAATCGGTGCTATAGACCTTGCTGCACAGGATATCCTCTTCTTTCGAGCCCTCCTTGGGCATTATCAGGAAGACCTTGTCGCCGCCATCCCAGCTCTGCTTCTCGGCCTTGAGGATCTGGATGAGCGCATTCTGGCTCAGATCGGTGACGGGTGACGCGGCATTGACGACCACGGCATAGTCGGCGGCGCCAAGAGGCGCGATGCACACCGCGAGCGCGGTCATGCTGACGTGGATGATCTTACGGGCACGGGTGCGCATGGTCTTCGTCTCCATGGGGAACTCCATGATCAGAATGCGAAGGAGGTCTGGACGGAGATGGTATTCTCGATCGCATTGCCGGAGACCAGGCTGTTCTCGATGTTGGTAGGCAGGGTATTGGGTCCTGGCAGGTAGCTCGAATGCCGGATGTGGTTGAACTGCAGCTTGATGGCATTGTACGAGCTCACATCCCAGCGGACGCCGACCGAATAGGTGCGGGCGCTATCGCGATAAGTCGGGAAGTAGTTGTTATCCTGCGAGATCTGCAGCACGTCGTAACGGAAGAACGGTGTCCAGTGGCCGATCTTGTAGCCGAACTGCCAGTAGTAGGCGAAGTCCTTGTCCTTCATGCCCTCTTCATTGCCATACAGGTTGTCGGTGCGTTCGTGGGTGAACTGGTAGATCTCGGCAAAGGTCTCGATCGGACCGTGCTTGTAGACGCCATACGCATTGACGATGGTCTCATGCAGGCCCCCGTGCAGTGGCGTGGTGCCGGCGATATAGTTGGGATCGGTGCCTTCTTCCGGGCTGATATGGTCGAAGTAGGCGCTCACGCCGATCTTGAGCCCGGGTATCGCCTGCGGACGCACCCCGAGATTGAAATTGGTCGCCTTGGGCACCTGGCTGCCGTAGTAGATCTCCGGTGGATCGGAGGTCGGACCGCGACCATTGCCGAATTGGAAGGACCAGTCGACCTCGAAGTCGCCGAAGTTGCGCAATCCGGCGAAGCTTATGCCGACTAGATGGGCTGGTATGATGCCGCCGCTGTCCTCGAAATTGACCGCGAACGGCTTGGAAATCGCGGTATTCAGCCACTCGCCATGGTGGTACGTGTCGTTCCAGTAGCCGATGGATGTATGGAAGCGGCCGACTTGGATGTTGAGATCGTCGCCGAAATCGTACTTGATCAGCAGCCGTTCGACGTCCACTCCGAGTTGGTTGCTGTTATTGGACTCGAAAGCGGTCTCGGACAGGAAAGTGATGTTCTGGCCCAGTCGGGCGTTCATGAAGATGTCGAACGCATCCTCCGAGAAGCTGTCGGCGGTATACCGCGGCGCTTGCCCAGGGCTTGTGGTCGGAGTGATCGATGATCCAACAAACTTGATGTCGCCGAAGCCCCGGATGACCAGGGTCGAGTCGGCATTGCTCGCCTTGGCATCGACGGCAGCGGTGAGGTCGTCGACGCGCTCCTTCAGTTCGGCGAGGTCCGCCTTGAGCTTGCCGACGTCATCCCCCGGAGCAGGCGCATCCTCGGCAGTGGCGAGTGACGGCACCAGCAGGGCGAGGACGCCGCCGATCAGGCCGATCCGCCAGGGGGTGATGAGAGAATGGTGCATGGGTCGCTCCCGGGAACGATGATGGTAACTATAACCTCATAAAATCGATCCTGTCAAATACCTTTCACGGCCATGACCTCAGGATCACGAGATGCGAACCGCCGGCGCTGACCGCAATAACAGCACGCCATGCCCAGACCGGAGCGTGGGTGGAGTCTTGCCGATTTCTTGAGCACTGTTCTGCGAATGAGGGCGCGGCTGTGCGCTTCACTTGACTCCCAGGGACGGTTGCTGGCGCGACATCCAGAGGGTGAACAGGGCCGGATAGACCGTCAATTCACCGATTACCGAGGTGATGATGCCGCCAAGCATCGGCGCGGCGATGCGCTTCATCACCTCGCCCCCGCTGTCGTCACCCCACATCGCCGGGAGGAGGCCGCCGATCAGGCATAGGGCGGTCATCGCTTTCGGACGCAGGCGCCGCGCGGCGCCTTCCAGGATGGCCTCGTCGCGTCCTGAGGGCTGTACCAACCGGCCCTCGGCCTGGGCCTGTCGCCACGAGAGCTGGAGATAGAGCAGCATTACCACCCCGGTCTCGGCATCGATGCCGGCCAAGGCGATCAGACCGACGGCGACGGCAACACTCAGCTTCATGTGCAGCAGCCAGAGCAGCCAAAAGGCGCCGATCAGCGAGAACGGGATGGCGAACAGCACCATGGCCGTCTGCACCAGCGAACCGGTGTTCAGGTAGAGCAGCAGGACGATGATGGCCACGGTGATGGGGATGATCACCTCCAGCCTGGTCAAGGCGCGGAGGAAATACCGATACTGCCCCACCCATTCAATGTGAACACCGCTCCCGAGGACAACGGCGTCGGCCACCACCCGCCTGGCGAGGTCGACGTAGTCCGGAATGCCGATGCCCTGGACGTCGGCATCGACCAGGGCCAGCGGTTCGCAGCCGTCGCTGGCGATCTCGATGCTGCCGGTGGTGAAGCTGATGTCAGCGACCTCTCCGAGCGGCACCTGGGCACCATTCGGGGCGATCACCGGCAGGCGCGCCAACGCCTGCGGGTCTTCGCGGAAGGTGCGTTCGTAGCGCAGGGCGATGGGGAAGCGTTCACGGCCGTTGATGACCTCGCCCAGCGCGGCACCGCCGATGGCGCTTTCGATCACCAGGTTGAGATCATCGGTGTTGAGCCCATAGCGGGATGCCACCGCGCGTTTGATGGCGATCTCGCAGAAGAACCCGCCGTTATGCCGCTCTGCCACCACACTGCGGGTGTAGGGGGAGGTGCGCGGATCGCTCGACAGCGCCTGCTCGATGGCGATCGCGGAGGCTTCCAGCCCCTTGGCGTTGCCACCGTGCAGGGCGATGCCCAGGGGGCTGCGGATGCCGGTGGTGAGCATCTCGGTACGGGTCTGGATCGGCATCCACCACAGATTGGGCATGCCAGGGTAGCGCAGCTTGGCGTCCATCTCGGCCAGGAGACCATCCCAGGTCAGACCGGGGCGCCAGAGCGAGCGCGGCTTGAGCATCACCACCGTCTCCGCCATGTTCAGCGGTGCGGGATCGGTGGCGGTCGAGGCCGAACCCATCTTGCCGAAGACCGAGGCCACCTCGGGGAAGCTGCGCAGCTCATGGTCCATGCGCTGCAGGATGCCCAAGGCAGCAGTGGGCGAGATACCCGGGGGGCTGGCTGGCATGTAGAGGATGGTGCCTTCGTTGAGTGGCGGCATGAATTCGCACTCCAGCACGGAGATCACCGGCAGCGACGCGGCGAGCGCCAGGAGTGCCCCGGCGATCACCTGCTTCGGCCGGCGCACCGCCAGGCGCGCCACCGGTAGATAAATCCAGGTAAGCAGATGCATGATCGGATTGTCGCCCTCGCCCCGCAGGCGACCACGCAGCAGCAGGACGGTCAAGGCCGGAATCAGGGTCACCGCCAGGATCGCCGACCAGGCCATGCACGAGGTCTTGGTCCAGGCCAGCGGGCGGAACAGCCGTCCCTCCATGCCTTCGAGGGTGAAGACCGGCAGGAACGACACCGCGATCACCAGCAACGCGAAGACGATCGTCGGCCCGACTTCCTGCAGGGCCGCGATCACCAGCGCGGTGCGATCGCTCCCGTTCGCGGATCTCGCGACGCGGTAATGGACATTGTCGATCATGATGATCGAGGCGTCTACCATCACCCCGACCGCCATCGCGATGCCTGAGAGCGACAGGATGTTTGCACCGAGACCCTGCATGTGCATGGGGATGATGGCGGCAAGCAGGGCGATCGGCATCGCCAAGAGCGGGATCAGTGCTGATCGGAGGTGGAGTACGAAGAGCAGGATCACCAGCGCCACCATCGTCATCTCTTCGATCAGCACCCGCCGCATCGAGTCCAGTGCCCCGATGATCAGCGGCGTGCGATCGTAGGTGGTAACCACCACGACGCCGGTTGGCAGCGTCGCGCGCAGCTCGGCCAGGCGCTGTTTGATGCCTGCGATCACCGAGAGGGCATTCTGGCCATAGCGCATCACCACCACCCCGCCCACCACCTCGCCATCGCCATCGAGCTCGGCTATGCTTCGGCTGTCATCGCGGCCGACGACCACCCTGGCGACGTCCTTGACCAGCACGGGCACCCCGCCGCTGCCGATCGCGAGGGGGATGCGCTCAAGATCAGCGGCGGTGGTGATCCGGCCTCGTCCGCGGATGATCTGCTCGTGTCCAGCGGTCTCGATGACGCGGCCGCCGACATCGTCGTTGCCATGCCGCACCGCGCCCGCGACCAGGGACAGCGGCAGATGGTACTCGGCCAGCCGCAGCGGATCGACGATCACCTGGTACTGCCTCAAAGCCCCGCCGATGGTGGCGACCTCGGCCACCCCCGGTACCGAACCGAGGGCATAGCGCAGGGTGAACTCCTGGAGTGCGCTGAGGTCGCTGAGGTCATGCCGGCCGCTGCGATCGATCAGGGCATATTGGAACACCCACCCGGCGCTGGTGGCATCAGGGCCGAGGGTCGGGGTGACGCCGGCAGGCAGGCGGGCGGCAATCCCGGTCAGTCCTTCCACCACCCGGCTGCGCGCCCAGTAGGGGTCGGTGCCCTCGGCGAACACCACGGTGATCAGCGACTGATCGGGAAAGCTCTGACCGCGCACCCGGATCACCTGGGGCGCGGAGACCAACGCCGCGCACAGCGGGGTGGTGACCTGGTCCTCGATGAGATCGGGGCTGTGCCCGTTCCAGGTGGTGGCAATCAGCACCTGGGTATCGGCAAGTTCGGGAAGGGCGTCGAGCGGCAGGTGCCGCGCCTGCTGGATCCCGACCGCGGCCAAGCCGAGGGCGCACGCGATGACGAATGCTGGATGGCGTGCGCACCAGGCGATCAGCGGGCCGATGATCCCGGATGTCACGTCCCGGGGAGCACTCACCACTGCTCTAGCCCCGAAGCGAGGCGGCTTTCCGAGGCGAGCAGGAATACCCCTTTGGACACCACCTGATCGCCCGCCTGGAGACCCTCGGTGACCTCGATCCAGTCATCGCCCCGGCGGCCCACGGTGACGCGAGTCGGCCGGTAGTGGCCGCCACCGATGGCAACGAAGGCGATGCGCTTCTCGCCAGCGTAGATGACTGCACCATCGGGGACGGTGAGCACCTGACCGAGGGGGACGCTGACCGTGCATTCCATGAGCATCCCGATGCGGAGCCGGCCCTGTGGATTGGGCAGTTGCGCCCGGATGTGTCCGCTACGAGTCGCCGGGTCGAATTCCGGGAGCACGGTGGTGATCGGTGCCTCGAGCACCAGGGACGGATCATCTCCCGCTCGCACTGAGAGCAGCTGACCGGGCGCCAGTAGGGTGAGGTCCTGGGCGTAGACCGAGGCTTCGAGCCAGACCGTCGACAGGTCGGCCAGCTGCATCGCCACGCCACCGCTTTCGATGCGTGCTCCGGGCACCACCGTGCGCTCGATGATGGTGCCGTCCGCCGGCGCACGGATGATCAGCTGGTCGATCAGCTGTGGATGCTGCTCGAAGGCGGCGAGCTGATCTTCGGGCATGCCCAGGCGCATCAGCTTGGTACGAGAGAGCGCGATCAGCGAATCGGCGCTGCCGATGTCAGCACCAGCGCCTGACCGTGCGCTCCAAGCGCTGAGGTAGTCAGTCTGGGCGGCGACCAATTCCGGACTGTAGATCGAGAACAGCGCATCGCCGGCATGCACCGTCGAACCCGGGACATTGCCATAGACCGACTTGACCCATCCGCCGAAACGGGGGGCGATGGTGGTGCGGCGGGTCTCATCATAGGTGATGAGAGCGGGGGCGCGGATCATCAGCGTCCGCGCTCCACGCTCCACAGCCTGCGTGCACACGCCGATCGTCTGCCGTCGTTTGTCGTCGATATACACCAGCCCCTTACTCGAGGTGCCGATGGGGCTGAGGGGCATGCCGCAGATAGGGCAGATGCCTGCCGACTGGGCATGGATGCTGGGATGCATGGGGCAGACGAAGCGTGCCGAGGAGGGATCTGCGTCCGATATGGTCGCCGGAGCAGCAGCCGGAGTCAGCAGGCGGTGCACGCCAAGGGCGGTGCAGCACAGCACCAGCACCAGGACCATGTAGGACAGGAATCGCATTACGGGCCTCGCTGAACATTCGGGGTAATGATCAACCAGCCACGCCAGACAAAGGCATCACGCTGGGTGGAGGCTTCGCGCTGCTCGAGAGCGAGCAGCGCGCGCTGAGCCAGTACGACGTTGCTCAGCGGTGTTGAGCCACTAGCGAAGCCGCTGCGGGCGAGGTCGGCCATGCGATGCAGGGCCTTACCCTGATGTCCGAGCAATGTCAGGGTGCTGGCGCACTCATCGATATGGACCCATGCAGCAAGCACCTCCCGCTGGCTGCTGAGCTCGGCGGCTCGCTGCTCCTCGCTGCGCTCCGCCGCCAGGGCACGCCATTGCGCGATCACAGCCGCCCTGTTTTCTGGCGGGATCTCCCGTGGTGGGAAGCCGGACATCTCCTCGCCCGGAACCATCCCCATATCCTGGGGATAGAAGCTGCGCTCGGCGAGGGTGAGATTGGCCTCGGCCTCGAGGCGATGGGCGCGGGCGATCTGTACCATCGGCGCTTCGTTGGCCCAGACACTGATGGCGCTTGGAGACGGCAACGGCGCGTCATCCGGCAGCGGATCACGGGCGGGCGGTACGGGATCGCCACAGGCGCGTCCAAGCAGGGTGTTCAGGGCCAGGGCATGCACATGCTGCTCCCGCTCAGCCGCGAGGACATCGCGATCAAGTTCGTCGAGCATCACCTGGGCGTCGATCACCGCCCGCACATCGCCGCCATTGCTAGCCGCTGCAGTGGTAGTGTCCACTAGGCTGCTTATCAGGGCACGCGCTGCCTGGTCGATGGCGAGCGTTCGTTGTGTGAGCCAATAATTGGCAAAGTGGTCGCGCGCTGCGAGCAGTTGCGCTCGCTCGCTCTCGGCACGATGAGCCCGCGCCGCGTAGACGCCCGCTTGCGAACTGCCGGTACCGGTCAGGCGATGATAGGCGAGAGCGGCATCGAGCATGGCACGGCTCGCGGCGATGGAGGGATTGCCGGCGATCACCGCATCGGCGACCGCTGGCCAATCCAGAAGCACATGGCCGGCCAATGGATCGACGTGGGGCACTGCGACAGCGGTGACCGTGGGGGGTGCCGGGGATGAGGATGCCGTGGCAGCGGCATCCCGCTCGCCGCACCCGGTCAGCAGTGCCGTGAGGCCCAGTACGGAAGCGGTACAGGCACAGCGTCTGAGCGTGCGATGCGAGACGAGCATGAAACGACGGTCCTCCGCCACCATGACCGGTGAGACCAAGTCTACCACAATTTGTGGGCCTGCAGTGGCGCAATCACCTTTGATGGGGTCGGCTATGGGCACCATGCCCGTCGGTGTCTCTGGCGTCCCGCCGCGAGGAAGGTGTACAGGCAGGGGTTATGCAGATAGGGGGCTGGCCCCGGCATCGACCCGGGGCACGGCGCCGCTGCGCCACCCGATCCGGTCAGGCGGTGAGTGCTGGCCTTGCGACCGTGGCTGGTCCCGACCGCAAGCCAGGTGCGGATGAAGCGCCATTGATGAGGCCGTCGAGGATCGAGACCGCAGTCCGCACCTCGGCTGCCTGCAGGGTGAGCTGAGTACTGGCCTCAAGCGAACGTTGAGCATTGGCGGCATTGTTCTGGGTGACGCCATCGATGGCGCCGATCGCCTTGGTGATCTGGTCCAGGCCATCGGCTTCTTCACGGCTGGCGGAGGCGATGTCGCGCATCAGCGCGCTGACCCCGTTAGCGGTCTTGGCCAGGGCGGCGAAGCGGGAGATCAGTTCCGAACCAACGCTGCGGCTGAGGTGGTCCTTGAGCTGGGATGCGGACTTGTGGATGCGCTCGGCACTGGCGCGCGAGGAGGTCATCAGCTGGGAGGTGCGCCTGACCTCCTCCGCACTGCGCTGGGCGAGTGCGCGCACCTCGTCTGCGACCAAGGCGAATCCGGCGCCGTTCTCGCCGGCGCGAGCCGCCTCAACCGCCGCATTCAGCGCCAGCAGATTGGTCTGGAAGGCGATATCATCGATGGTTTCGACGATCGCGCCGAGTTCATTGGTCGATTGGTTGATCTCGCGGATGGCGGCATCGAGATCGCTGAGATGTTGCGACATCTCGGCAGCCGTGCTGCGGGATGCCGCCTCGCCGGCGGCCGCTTCGCTGCTGGCCTCTTCGCTGAGCTTGCCGGCCTGCTGCACATGCTCTGAGTTGCTGCGGCTCATGGTTGCGATCTCGGTCATGCTGGCGCTGGTCTGCTCGACGCTCGCGGCCTGGCTGGCGGAGCCGTTGGAGAGCTCGGAGGCGATATGCTCAAGGCCATCGCTGGCACTATGCGTTCCCTGTGCCGCTTCACGCAGGGCGGCAATAACGGGGAGGAAGGGACGCGGAATCAGCCAGGCGATCAGCACGGCCCAGATGATCAGCGCCAGCGCTGAGAGCGGGGTCGCGACCAGCAGCAGCCGGTGAAAATGCTGGACGGCAGTGCTGTTATCGAGGTAGATGGCCGCGCAGCGCTGCTCGATGATCTCGCGCGGCTTGGTCAGCAGCGGATTCAGATCGCTGAACATCTTATTGAGCGCCGGCATGCGCTGCTCCGCCTCTTCGAACTTCACCACCGCCAGCTCGACCATGTGGGTGGCGAACTGGGCATACTCCTTGACCGGCTTCTCTGCCGCCGCCAGCGCTGCATGGGTATCCGGATCGACGTCGAGGGTCATGAGCTTTTCAATGTCGCCAATCATGGTCTCGGAGTGGCGCTGCGATTCGATCTTCAGTTTAGGCAGGTCATTGTGGTCGCCGAGCTGTCCCTGAAGTACATCCGCATGCAGCGCATCATGCATCATGGCCACCTGCATCACCTGGCCCATGGCGGTGGCATAGAGATTGGTGCGGCTGCTGCGCTCAGCTGCCTGCTCGACTTGCGTGAGCCCGAGCACGCCCAGTGCCGCCAGCAGTGCGACGCCGGCGATGGCGACGGTGAGGACCTTGGTGCGGACAGATAGATTCATGGCCTTCCTTTGCGCGAGTCGCCGGGTCGACATGACGATCCACGTCACTATACCACACAAATGGCGACTGCAGTGAGGCCTGGTGGAAGCCCCGATGGTCCGTGGTCACGTCGGCATGTAAGTGCATAAAACAATATCTAAAGGGATCGTAATGTATCTTTCTTTAGATGATTGCACCGGTGCCTGCACATGCACCGGCCAGAGGCTCAGGGGGTCGACCGCCAGGTGGAGCGCAGCGCCGCGCAGGTGGCATCCGCGGTGGACCGCACCGTGGGGAGCAGCCGCTGGGCTTCGGCCCCGTTCCCGCTGCGTGCCAGGCGTTCGAGGCGATCGAGCTCGCATGAGAGGGCCAAGGCCCCGACCGTGCTTGCTGCTCCTTTCAGAGCATGCGCAATCGAGCGCAGCATCTGCACGTCTCCGCCCGCGGTGGCCAGCCGTGCCAGCTGATCGGGCAGCGAGCCGAGGAACAAGTCGATGGCTGAGGCGCCGTCGCGCCCCAGGTCGCGCAGATTCCTGGTGGTATCGGGATCGACGAGGGGCGAGCGGTGTGATTCCGGCGGCAGGACCTCGACGCGCAGGGGGGTACGCGTACGGACGCTGGCGTAGCGGGCCGAAGGGGTGCCGCGCTGCTCGGCGATGGCGAGCACGCGGGCGGCGATGCGGTCGAGCGGCAGGATCTCATCGACGGCACCGGCCGCCACCGCTTCCCGTGGCATACCGTAAACCACGCAGCTGGCCTCATCCTGGGCGATGGTCATAGCGCCAGCGTCATGCATGAGCTTCATCGCCTCGGCACCATCCCGGCCCATGCCGGTGAGCATGACACCGATGGCCTTGCTGCCGACGACCCGTGCGACCGAGCGGAAGAGCACATCGATGGCCGGCTTATGCTGGCCGACCCGTGGACCGTCGGACAGCTGGATGCGGTAGCCGGTTGCTGCTGGTACGATTTCCATATGGCGGTCGCCCGGTGCGATCAGCACGCGCCCCACTGCGACAGCGTCGCCGTCCTCCGCTTCGCCCACATCCATCGCGCAGAGTCCGGCAAGCCGCTCGGCGAACACGCGGGTGAATCCAGCGGGCATATGCTGGACGATGACCATGCCCGGGGCGTTCTGGGGCATGGCGGTGAGAACCGTCTCCAACGCCGCCACGCCACCGGTCGATGCGCCGATCGCCACCACCTGGCTGGTGCTGCGAGTCGGGCTCAGGCGCGCAACCGGCACACCGGTGCGGACCTCCACCCGGGAACGGGCGGCGCGTTCGACGGCGGCGCACAGATCGACCGCCATGCGGTGGAGTTCATAGCTCGAATCCGGCTTGCACAGCACTTCGACGGCACCGGCAGCCAGCGCGGCTATCGCCTGCTCGCTTCCGGCTGGTGCCAACGAACTCACTACTACGGTTGGTATCGGGCGTACGGCCATGATCTTGCGCAGGAAGGTGACGCCATCCATGCGAGGCATTTCGATGTCGAGGGTCATGACGTCAGGGGATTCCCGCACCAGGATATCGCGGGCGGCGAACGGATCGGGTGCGCTTCCGATCACGATGATGCCGGGATGGCGCGACAGCTCGGCGGTCAGGACCTGGCGGATCACCGCCGAATCGTCGACCACCAGGACACGGATCATCGGCGATACACCGATGGCCGCACGGTGCTCAGCGGATGATCAAGGCCATAGAGGCTTTCGGCCGCACCGATCAGGAACAGGCCGCCGGGTCGCAGCAGCGCGAGGCAGGCGCTGACCAGGCGCTGCCGAACGGGCAGGTCGAAATAGATCATGACATTGCGGCAGAAGATGGCATCGAACGGACCGCGCATCGGATAGGGCGGCTTGACGAGGTTGAGGCGGTTTGCCGTGACCAGCGCGCGCAGCGATGCATGGA
This sequence comes from Planctomycetota bacterium, assembly GCA_003136555.1. Lineage (GTDB taxonomy): Bacteria > Planctomycetota > UBA11346 > UBA11346 > UBA11346 > BOG-1363. The sequence goes on from PLEW01000056.1 coordinate 43,782, forward strand.
TGCGCATGCCATCGCCTTCGCGTGCGAACCAGCGCGCGAGCATCTTCGGGGGTACCGGGGCGAGCGCCTCCGCGGTGTACGTTCCGGCCCGGCAGGCAGCCAGTGCACGCGTGCTGATGTCGGTGGCAAGGATGGCGCAGTCGCGGGCGGTGGCGCCATTCTCGGCCAGCAGCATGGCGATGGTATAGGCTTCCATACCGGTGGAGGCAGCCGCCGACCAGATGCGGAACTGTCGCTGGCCTGAGGACAGGCGTGCTCGGACATCCTCGTCAAGGGCGGCGAAGGCAGCTGGCTCGCGGAAGAAGCTGGTGGTATTGGTGGTGATGGCATCGAGCAGATGCATCAACTCCTCCCCCTGCTTATCGGCCTTGACCAGGTCAAGATAGGCGCGCACCGTGGTGGTCTGGGTGGCACGCAGGCGCTTGGCGATGCGACTCGAGACCATCGACTGCCGGGATGGACCCAGGGCGATCCCGATGCGGTCATACACCAGCTCGCTGAGCGAACGGTAATCAGCGGGGTCGATCATCTCCTGGATAGTCATGGGATATCAGAACCTGCTGAAATCGCCCTGGTGGTCGGCGGCTTCCTCGTCGGTGAGGGGTATCACTTGGGAGGGTTTGAGCTGGCGTTCCGCCTGCGTGATTGCATGGCCGTTGCGCGAGGGCGTCACCGTCCGCTGGCATGGTGGCAGTGCGAGGATTGGCGATGGCGATGCTGGAGCGCTGTGGTTCGGGCGCGTCGTCTCGGCCACGCTCACCGCCAGTGGTTTCCGCAGCACAGAGGGAGCGGCCTCCAGGGCAGATTGACCGCCCGAGAGGAGCGCCTGGAGAGCAGTGACGACGAGGGTCAGTTCCTGCGCATGGGATTGCATCTCTTCGCTGGACGCCGCCGCCTCCTCCGCGCCGGCGGCATTCTCCTGCGTCACTTTGTCCATCTTCGCCACTGCCTGATTGATCTGGAAAATGCCTTTGGCCTGTTCATCGCTGGCATTGGCGACCTCACCAGCCAGCCGCGAGACCTTGAGCACGACACCGACCATCTGCTGGAAACTGCCGACCACCTCGCGGTCGAGGGCATGGACGAGATGCTCCTGAACCGAGGCGCTGACGGTCTGAACACGTTCGGTATTCGCCCGCGCCTCCTTGATCAGCGCAGCCGTGCTCTTGGCTTCCTCAGTCGAGCGGGCGGCGAGATTGCGCACCTCGTCGGCCACCACCGCAAAGCCTAGGCCAGCCTCACCGGCGCGGGCGGCCTCGACGGCGGCGTTGAGCGCCAGCAGGTTGATCTGGATGGCGATATCATCGATGGAGGCGACCACCTGGGTGGTTTTGTCATAGGAGGTGCGAATTGCAGTGATCGCCTCCCCCAGCTCCTTGAGTTTGGCGGCGGCGTCGGCAGCGGCCTTGCGAGCGGTGCGCTCGCCGCTCTGCGAGGTCTTGCTTGCCTCGGTGGCCAGGACGTTGGCCTGGCGGGCGTTGGCGGCGTTCTGGCTGCAGCTGGAGGACAATTCTTCCAAGGCGGCGGTGGTCTGTTCCAGGCTTGCCGCCTGCTCGCTCGCCCCCTGGGCGATGCGCTGGGCTCCCGCGCTGACTTCGACTGCCGCTGTGGCGACCTGATCAGTACCACTGCGCAGGCGTCCAGCTGCGCGACCGATATGGCGGACGATGGAGCTGCCGACCAGCCAGTTGCTCGCAACGATGATCCCGATGCAGATCAGCGACTCGGTCAGCAGGGAACTCCCGGTCTCCTCGACCTGGCTCCGCATCTGGCTCTCACGCAGGGTTAATAGTGCGTTGGTGGTTGCGCCCACCTGATCGATCAAGGCTCGCTCGTCGGCGACTGCCTGGTCGATCGCCTGCAATGCGCTGGCAGCCGGTGCCAGGGTGGGTGCGGTCCCAGGAGCCGGGACAGGAGCGGCATTGGCTGGGGCGGCATCAATGGTGGCCAGGTACGCGGCCACCAGGGAGAAGACCTCACCGCCCTTGTCGAGAGCCAGGCTGCGCTGGTCGCGCTGGTCATGGTTCGGTGCGGCCTCGATCATGCGATCCCAGCTGGCCTTGAACTCCGCCAGCATGGTGATGCTCCTGTCCTGTAACAGCCGACGCTGATCCGGGGTGGCATCGCGGTATTGGTGCGCCAGCAGGCAGATCTCGCTGGTCAGAGCCGGCTGCGGCGCCAGCGCAGTGACGAGCCGGAGGTCAGCCTGATGCTCCAGAGCGAGCGGGCTGAGGACCGTTATGCGTTGGAATGCACACCAGACGGATCCGGCGAGCAACGCCACGACGGCAGCGGAGATGATGCCGAGGACGGCGATACGGGTGCGGATCCGGATGACCATGACTGGTTCCTTGCGAGCGGAGGTCGAAGTCAGGCCAACGGAGCGTCCTGGGCGACAGGTGGGGAGAGCAGATGCGCCAGATCGAGGACCAGTGCGACCTTCTGGCCGATGCGTGCGATGCCGGAAAGGTGGCGGCGATCGATGGTACCGCCGAGGTCGGGAGCCGGATCGATGGCATTCTTGGGAATCTCCAGGACCTCGGTGACCTGATCCACCAGCAAGCCCATCGCCACTGGGCCGTCTGGTCCAGGGACGTTCGAGACGACGATACAGGTGCGCTTGGTATCGGGCACCCGCTCGACCCCGAGCCGAATGCGCAGGTCGACCACTGCCAGAACTTTGCCGCGCAGATTGATCACCCCGCGGATGTGCGCGGGCATGCGTGGCACCGGGGTGATCTCCTGCAGGCCGACTATCTCCTGGACGGCGAGGATGGGGACGACGAGCAGTTCGCGGCCCAGGAGCAGGCCGAGATGCTTATCTGCGCTCGATCGCTGGCGGGTGGAGCGTACCGGGGACGGGTTGATTGAGCTCATGATCCGTGTCCAGATTGGCGGGAGGAGACGATGGCCCGAGCGGCCTGGCGCAAGGCGGGGAGCAGAATTCGGCGGGCCATCTCGGGCCCGCGGAAGAGGGTGAGATCCTCCTTGTCGATGGCGGCGACCGCTCCGGCCTCCTTGACCTTGGCGAACATGGCGGAGCCGTTCTTGGCGATGGTCGAGACCACCACTGTCGGGATGGGCTTGTACTGCATCAGGCGGCGGAGGAAGGTCAGTCCATCGATCCTGGGCATGATCAGATCCAGGGTCAGCACATCGGGGTCGAGTTCGAGGATGCGCTCGCGTGCGACGAAGGGGTCCTCGGCCTCGCCGATGACTTCGAAGTCGTCAGACGTTGCGATCACCCCGCGTAGGAGTTGGCGCACTAAGGCCGAATCGTCGATCACCAGCACCCGCGTCTTCCTCGGAGATCCGCTCGCCGCCATAACGCATGTCTGCTCGGCCGCCGGACCATGCGACAATGATACCACCTCGACCTGCCCGCTGCCGCTGTTCATGGCAATGCGCCTGCCGACGGTGCCCCCGACGCTCTCGTCGAGGATGCCGATGCCGAGCGCAGCGAGGTGCTCACGCGCGGCGATGATGTTGCGAGCGCCGATATCGCCGACGGATAAGGTGCTCGCATGGACCATCACCGAGGCGCCACCGCAGAGCTTGGCCGACAGTGAACCGGTGGTGCTTCCGGCCATCGTCGCCAGCCGCACCAGTCCATCGATCGCCGGGCCGGCGACCTTGCTGTCGGGCAGGCTGCCGAACTGCTCAGGAACCATGAAGTGGTTCATGCCGCCCCAGCCGCGATGGCGATCATGCAGGCACACCGCTATGCACGAACCCAGCAGGGTGATCAGGCAGCCCGGCACGCGCAGGTAAGCCATCTCGCCGGGCAGGATGAAGGTCGATTCAATGGGCATGTGCCACGTCTTGCCGCGCTTCGATGAGGGCGTCGGGATTGAGGATGAGCGCCACAGTGCCATCCCCCAGGAGGGCGCCACCCGAGAACAGCTCCTCCGACCCTGGCAGCCCCTTGAGCGAGCGCAGGACCACTTTGCGGACACCCAGGACGGCTTCGACTTCCAATGCTAGGCGTCGGTGCTGGGCGTCGACGGCGACTACGGCTCCCACCTGGGTGTCCTTGGCCAGGCCCAACGCATTGGCCAGGCAGATCAGCGGCACCGGCATCCCATGGCGGACGATGAAGCGACCAGATGATTCTCCAGGCAGGCTGGTGACCTCATCCGGCCGGAGCCTGAAGGTCTCGCGCACGCGATCGAGGGGCAGCACCAGGACCTGGCCACCGGAGCGCACCAGGAAACCGACCATGATCTGGGTCGTCACGCCCTTGGGCAGCAGCAGCTGGAAACGCGAGCCGCGTCCAGCCTCGGTCTCGACGTCGATCCGGCCGCCGGCCTGATCGATCATGCGCTTGACCACGTCCATGCCCACGCCTCGGCCAGAGACATCCGAGACCTGCTCCGCGGTCGATAAGCCCGAGGCGAAGATGAAGTTGACGATGTCGGCCTTCCCCATCTCCACTCCCGGCGCGACCAGGCCGAGTGCCTCGGCCTTGGAGCGGATGCGCGCCAGATCGAGGCCGCCACCGTCGTCGGAGATGGCGAGCACGATTGACGCAGCGGTCTCCTGGACCGAGATGGTGACGGTGCCGCGGCGGGGCTTGCCAGCCAATTCACGCCGCTCCGGAGTCTCGATGCCGTGATCGGCGGCATTGCGAGCCAGATGGGTCAGGGGGGCATCGAGCAGCTCGACCAGGCTCTTGTCGACCTCGATCTCCTCGCCGCTGATCACCACCTCGATTTCCTTGCCCTTGGCGACCGCGACATCGCGGACGATGCGGGGGACTTTGCTCAGTTGCGGCCGGATGGGGACCTTGCGGATGGCCATGATCGCCTGCTGGAGCTTGCTCGAGAGCTGGGCGAAGGTGTCGTTGGCGCGGCGGAATTCTCGTGCCAGCTGCTGTCCTCCCTCGATGCGGCGTGAACGCGTCTGCAGATGCCCATACATGTCCCCGACCACCAGCAACTCGCCGACATAATGGAGGAAGGTGTCGATGCGCGATTCGGCGACGCGCACCGACTTGCCGGCCTCGTTGCGGTGCAACGCGTCGCTGCGGGGTTCCTTGGAGGTGGTGTCGTGGTTCGCACTGGCATCGTGCGGGGCGTTCATGGGCGGCGCTTCGGCGGCATGGTATTCGACCGTCGCGGTGTGCAGCGGGGTCACCACGAAGCCGGGCAGGGTGATGAGGATCTCCAGCTGGCTGGCGAGATGATCGCGCAGGATGTCGTTGAAGCCGGCGGTGGCGATGCAAGCGGCCCAGCTGTCGTTGAGCTCGATGGCGAGGGTACGCCCGCGCTCATCAGTGGCGGTGCGGCCGAGGCTGGCGATCAGTTCGGTCATGCGGGTGAGCGCGTTGCTGCTGGGAGGCTCGGTGAAGGCCTGGGCGATCAGCTGGCGCAGCTCGGCGATGCCCACCTCTGGGGTCGGGGCGCTTGGCGGGATCACGGCGTTTGTCGAGGACAGGCCGAGGTCCTTGCGCAGGCGCAGCAGCAGCTGCTCAAGCGCCGGACGGACCGACTGATCCAGCCCGGCGGCACCGCGCGTCAGCCAGGATTCGACCACCGTCAGCGACTGGGTGATGCCGCCGCCCACTGTTGATCCGGCAGCACGCTGGCGTTCGACCATCGCATCGAAGGCCTTCTCGTCAGCGACCTCCGGATCGCCCGCGCGCAGGCGATCGATGCAGGCGCGCAGGACATCGAGGCCTGCCAGCAGGGTCGATATCACGGCCTGGTCGGCCACCAGCTTGCCCTTGCGCACATAGTCGAGCACGGTTTCCATCTCGTGCGCCAGGCGCTTGATCGCCATGAAGTTGAAGAAGGCGGAATTGCCCTTAAGCGAGTGGATGGGACGGAAGATGGCTTCGATCACCTCACGGTCTGCGGGGCGCTGCTCCAGTTCGACGAACAGGCCGGCAACCTGGTTCAAGGTCTCCGCCGACTCGTCGAAGAAGGCGGCGAGCAGTTCCGGTTCCATGAACGGTTCGTTCACAGCTCCTCCCTGGCCAGCCGCTGCATGCGGGAGAGCTGGGAGCGCCAGGCATCGACCAGCCAGCCAGCCTGATCGACATGCCTGTCCAGCTCGGAGCAATCGCCGAGCGGCTTGGCGAGGAAGCTGAACGCCCCTTCGCGCAGGCAGGACATCACCACGCTGATCTCGACATGCCCGGTAAGGACGATGACGCGTGCCAGGGGCTGCTCTTGGCGCAGCCGGATCAGCAGGTCGAGACCGCCCATCTCCGGCATCTCGAAGTCGCTGATGACGACATCGAAGCGCGTCTTGCCGGTGCGGGCCAGGGCATCGATGCCATTCACCCCGATCTCGACTCGGTGGCCGCGCAGACGCAGGTGCCGCGACACCACTTCACGCGTGATCAGGTCGTCATCGACGAAGAGGATGTCGAGGGCCATGGGTGTCAATCATCCAGCCACGTTGGCTGGGAGAGCGCGCAGGCTTTCGGATGCTCGACGCAGCGAACATGTGCCGTAAGCACTGTCCGCCTCCTACGCATATCCGTCCGTCTGCCTCTCTGGGAGCGCCGGGTTCCGATGGGCGAAGCCTGCCACGCCCAGCGTCGCATCCCATGACCGGACGGAGCCTTATCGCCATTCCGGAGCTGCGTGAAATCGGGCATGGTCGCTCCAGCAACGCCATCGCATACGATGACGAGCAAGGCAGTATAGCCTCATAACGGCTGCAAGCGCAATGATGGACCCGCATGCGCGCCATGGCCTCCATCCTGCCACTGCGCATCGGCAGCGGACAGCAGCTCGATGGCGACTGCATGTGGGAGGCCACTTGGCACCTGTCCTGTCCTGTCCACAGTGCTGGCATGACCTCACCCGTTCCAAGCCTGTGGCTGATCAGTGGCAGTCAGCAGCTCTACGGCCCCGAGACCTTGCAGCAGGTCGCCGAGAACACGCGTGCCATCGCGGCCGGCCTCAATGGCTCAGGGCGGCTCCCACTGCCGGTGGTGGCGCAAGCGGTGATGACCACCGGCGAGGACATCCGCTCGCTGTGCCATGCCGCCTCGGCCGACGCCACCTGCATCGGCTTGGTGCTGTGGATGCACACCTTCTCGCCAGCCAAGATGTGGATCGGAGGATTGTCGTGCCTGCGCAAGCCCTTCGTCCATCTGCATACGCAGATGTACCGGGATCTCCCCTGGGGCAGCATCGATATGGCGTTCATGAACCTGCATCAGGCAGCGCACGGCGATCGTGAAGGCGCGTTCATCCACACCCGCATGCGCCTCGAGCGCAAGGTCGTGGTCGGGCATTGGCAGGATGCCGAGGTCCATGATCGTCTCGGGGCCTGGGTCCGTGCTGCCATGGGCTGGCACGACCTGCAAGGAGCGCGCTTCGTACGCTTCGGCGACAATATGCGCCATGTGGCGGTCACGGATGGCGACAAGGTGGCGGCGGAGCTGCGCTTCGGCTGCTCGGTGATGGCGCACGGCAGCAGTGAGTTGGCTGACCGCGCGGCAGCGGTGACTCCAGCCGAAGCCGAGACGCTGGTCGAGGAATACCTCGCATCCTATGACTGCGCCGCCGACATCCTCCCGGGGCGACCAGCACACCAGTCGCTGCATACGGAGGCACGCACCGAGATCGCCCTGCGGCGCTTCCTGAGCGAAGGGCGTTTCAAGGGCTTCACCACCAATTTCGAGGATCTCGCCCACCTCGCGCAAGTGCCCGGGCTGGCGGTCCAGCGACTGATGGCGGATGGCTATGGCTTCGGCGCGGAAGGCGACTGGAAGACCTGCTTCCTGCTGCGGGCGATGAAGACCATGGCACGTGGCCTGGCCGGAGGGACCTCCTGGATGGAGGACTACACCTATCACCTGGAGCCTGGGCGTGAACTGGTGCTCGGCGCGCACATGCTGGAAGTCTGCCCATCCATCGCTGCCGGACGGCCGAGCTTGCGCGTCTCTCCGCTCTCCATCGGCGGCAAGGCCGATCCGGCGCGGCTGGTCTTCGATGCGCGAGCGGGCGCGGCGGTGAATGCATCGTTGATCGACCTGGGCAATCGCTTCCGGCTCCTGGTCGCCGACATCCACACCGTACCCCCGCCGCAGCCGCTGCCGCAGCTGCCGGTGGCCCGTGCGGTCTGGCGCTGCCTGCCTGATTTCAAGACCGCCTGTGCGGCCTGGCTGTATGCCGGGGGTGCCCACCACGCCGTCTATTCCCAGGCGCTCGCCAGCGAGCATCTCGCGGATTTCGCCTCCATCGCCCAGATCGACCTGGTGCGGATTGATGCGCATACCCGCCTGGAGGCCCTGCGCGACCACCTGCGCACCCAGGATGTGGTCTGGAGTTTCGGCCAAGGTCTCGGACGCGTCTGAGGGGAGGGCGACACGCGTCCAGTGCCTGACTGCCATGCTGTCAGGCGCATCCACCATTCACGAGGGCCGGCGCTGGCCATCGCGAGCCAGTGCCCGCCACGCAGCCGGACTGGCATGGAAGCGGCGGGTGAACTCGCGGCTGAAGTGGAAGGGGTTGGCGAAGCCGACTCGTGCGGCGACGTCGCTCAGCGGGAGGTCGCCCTCGGCGAGCAGGCGGCAGGAGGCGTCGAGCCGCAGCCCCTTGAGGTAGCGCAGTGGCGTACAGCGGGTGTGGGCGAGGAAATGGCGGTGGAGCGTCGCCGACGAGACGCCAGCGACGCGTGCCAGTTCGCTGACATCATGCGGCTCGGCAAGGCGCTGATGGAGGTGGGCGATCACCGTGCCAAGCACGCTGCGCCGCGACAGCAGCTCCGCGGCCCCGGGACGCGGCCGCGACCTAGCCGCCAGCAGGCGCAGGGTACGGTAGGCCAGCTCACGGCGCCGGGCATGCGCGGCGAGGTCCTGGACTGAGGTGCCGAGGAGCTCATCCATGATCTCGCCGAAGGGTGCGGTCGCCTGGGCATCAAGATGGATCGGCAGTTCGATCAGGTCGGCGATATCGAGCACTTCGTTGGCCGCTACCGAGAGGTGGATCCAGCTGCGTTCCATGCGGCCGAGGTGCGGGTCGATGTGGTGGGTGATGGCCAGGGGCGTGTGGGGCGGGGCGACATAGGCCTCGCCCGCCGCGACCTGGACCATATGACCGCCCCAGCGGGTGGTATAGGCGCCACAGCGGACGCGGGAGATGATGATATGCGGATCCGTCTTGTTGTGGGTCCAGCCATCATCGCGCGTCGGTGCCTGTCCGACCTTGATGTAGCGCACGCGCAGGAAATCCTCGGAGCCATCGAAGGGCAGTGCGTCAGCCATGGATGAGAGCCAGGGATATGCGGCTGCGAGGCGCGGAGATGGACGACAACGCGGGACGATGCCATGACGTAGTTCGTATGCTCATGCTCTGGAAGGGTACTATGCTGAGAGTCTGCTACAATGCGGCCCTGCTCCTGGCTGGCCTGGTGGCTGGCCTCGCCGGGGCTGAACTGGCCCATGACGATCCCGCCCAACGTGCGGCGCTGCCGGAGTTTCGGACCATCCCCGCGGCCACACCGGACGAGCTGACCTCGGCCAATGGCTGGCCAGCGACCGATGCCCTGCGCGGCTGGTCGCGCTCGCTGGGTGGTCCGACCTCTGACCGCTATTCGGCCCTCACCCAGATCACCCGGGCCAATGTCACGCACCTGCAGGTCGCCTGGACATGGAAGGCGGGTGATGGTGGTGGGGATATGCAGTGCAATCCCATCGTCGTCGATGGCGTGCTCTACACCCCGACGCCCGGCCGGAGCCTGGCGGCAATCGATGCCGCAACCGGCAAGGAGCTGTGGCGTACCGACCTCGGGCTGGCCAAGGTCGGCGGATACGAGGTTCCCGCCAGGCGTGGGCTGCTCTACTGGCCCGGCGAGGGCGCGGTGGCACCGCGGCTCTATTTCCCCGGGGGTCGGCGGCTGATGGCCCTCGATGCCAAGACCGGTATGCGCGTCGAGAGCTTCGGCGATCATGGCAGCGTGGTGATGCCCGCGGGCAGCACCGCTGGTGGAGCGGTCTACCAGCATGTGCTGGTAATCCCTGGGTTCGATCGGGATGTGTACGGTTTCGATCTGATCAGCGGCACGCTGCTGTGGACGTTCAATACCACGCCCAAGGCCGGCTCACCGGGCGGAGATACATGGACCACCAACCCACCCTATAATGCCGCCAACTGCTGGGGCGGCATGGCCCTCGATGAGTCGCGTGGCATTGCCTATATCGCCACCGGCTCCCCCAAACCCAACTTCGACGGCACCGATCACCTCGGGGACAACCTCTACTGCAACTGCGTGGTGGCGATCAAGGCGGACACGGGAGCGTACCTTTGGCATTTCCAAGAGATCCGCCACGACATTTGGGATCTCGATATGCCGGCGCCGCCCAACCTGGTCACCGTCATGCACGATGGCAAGCGGGTCGATGCCGTGGCTGCGGTCAGCAAGCTCGGCAATACGCTGCTGCTCGATCGCGTGACCGGCAAGCCGCTCTTCCCGGTGCGCATGCGTCGCGCTCCGGTCTCACGCCTGCCCGGCGAGCAGACCTCACCCTATCAGCCCGACATCGAGCTGCCGGAGCCCTTCCTGCGCATCCCCATCCGGCGCGAGGATCTCACGGACCGCACCCCGGCGGCGAAGCTGTTCATCGAGCAATTGACCTCACGGGCGAACTTCGGCTGGTTCGAGCCGTTCGAGGAGTCAAAACCGACGGTCTTCTCCGGCACCCATGGGGGTGCGGAATGGACCGGGGCGGCGGTCGATGTGCCGACGGGCCGGCTCTACGTCAGCGTCAATCATCAACCGCACATCATCACCGTCTTCCGTGATGACGATCCGCCTCCGGCGAAGCCGGCGAGCGCCGGCGAGCAGCTCTTCCTGCAGTTCTGCGCCGCCTGCCATGGACCGGATCGTACGGGTCTCGGTGTCGCCCCGCCGCTGCGCGGACTGCGCCATCGCCTCGATGATGCGGCGGTGCGCGCCTTGTGGAAGACCGGCCGCAACCTCATGCCGCCGGCTCCCCCGATGACACCGGAGCAGAGCCAGGCACTGCTCGATTTCCTCATGGCCCGCGACCGCGGCACGGCCACTGCGAAGCCTGATCCGCAGGCGTTGCCGCGCTATTCGTTCAGCGGCTATCGGCGCCTGCTCGACCCCGATGGCTATCCGGGCATCAAGCCGCCATGGGGGACCCTGGCCTGCATCGATCTCAGCTCGGGCCACAAGCTGTGGCAGGTGCCGCTGGGCGAATACCCGGAGCTGACCAAGGTCGGGATGCCCAAGACCGGGACGGAGAACTTCGGCGGCCCATCGGTCACCGCCGGAGGGCTGGTGTTCTGCTCCGGCACCAAGGACAACCGCATCCGCGCATTCGACAGCGATACCGGGACGGAGCTGTGGTCGGCAGACCTGCCCTTCCACGGAAGCACCATGCCGACCATCTATGAGGCCGGGGGGAGGGAGTTCGTCGTCATTCCAGCCACCGGAGGCGGGAAAATCGGTGGTCCCATAGGGGACGTGTGGGTCGCCTTCGCCCTGCCTCAGTGACGGGAATCCGCTGCGCTGGTCTGTCGACCAGGGAGAAAGCCTGAGGCCGAATGATCACCGTCATCCTGGAGCCGAAGCGGCTCGCACCGGCAGTGGGATGCCTGCGGTTCTGTGCGAAGCCACCACCCCCGGGGTGCTCACCGCGGCAAACGGTTGTCTGCCATGACCGCCAGCATGGCGGTGCGGCCTCGTGATTCGCGCAGGAACAGGCATGTCGCTGTTCAAAGGCCACTGGAGAAGGCGTTCCCGTCTCACGGCGATGTGGTCGCATGGCCCGGTCGCAGGGCTCGCAATCCGCGCTTCCGGCAACTTCCCTTTTCCCGGGACTGCCGGGCCCGTACCGTCGCCACCGTCCGGAGGATGCAATGCCATGGACGTCGACTCTCCGCAGGACAACGTTTCGGCGATGACGCACCTCTGCCTGCGCCTGGTGGCAGCCGCGATCCTGCTGCGGCTGGCCTTGCCAAGCTGCTACGCCGGTGAGAGCCTCCCGCCGCGCATCCTGCCGGGCCAGCGTGCGGATAGCTCGATGCTGCTGCCCAACCAATGGTCGCTCACCCCAGCCGGACATCAGATCGCGGTCGCGGACTTCCCGGTCAACATTGCCATCCAGCCGCAAGGCCGCTATGCCGCGGTCCTGCACTGCGGCTTCAGCCGCCACGAGATCGTGGTGGTCGATGTCGAGGCGGAGCAGGTGGTGTCGCGGACGCCAGTGGAGGAGGCCTTTTACGGGCTGGTCTTTTCGCATACGGGCGAGCATCTCTACTGCAGCGGTGCATCGAGCGAGGGCATCCGCGCGTTCTCCTTCAAGGACGGCAAACTCGCGGACGGCGACCTGATGCCGCTTCGCGATGCCAAGGAGAAGGGCATCCCCTGTGGGCTGGCGATCAGCGAGGACAATAACCGGCTATTCGTCGCCAACGTCTGGGGCCAGTCGGTGAGCGAACTGGACCTCCAGCAGAAGAAGCTGGTGTTCGACCTCAAGCTCACCACCGCGGTGCCGACTATCGTCGTACCGCCCTCCCAGCCGCTCGACGTTGACACCGCAGCTGCGACCAAGCGGGCCGAAGCGGCGCGGATCAAGGCCATGCCCGATGCGCCGTTCCCCTACGCCTGCGCGCTCGACCAGGCCCGCGATCGGCTCTACGTCAGCCTGTGGGCGCAGGCGGCGATTGCAGTGGTCGACCTGAAGTCCCATTCCGTGACCTCGACCATCACCGTGGACGATCACCCCAATGAACTGCTGCTCGATGCTTCGGGCCGCTCGCTCTATGTCGCCAACGCCAACCGCAATACCGTTTCGGTCATCGACACCAAGAACGGAAAGGTGCGGGAGACCCTGCTTGCATCGCTCTATCCCGACCTGCCCCCGGGAGCCACTCCCGACGGGCTGGCGCTGTCGCCCGACGGGACCCTGCTGTTCGTGGCCAATGCGACCATCGATGCGGTAGCGGTCTACGACGTGTCGGAGCCCGGCAAGAGCCGCTCGCTCGGCCTGATCCCGACCGGCTGGTACCCGACCTCGGTGCGCGTCACCCCCGATGGGAAGCGCCTGCTGATCGCCAATGGCAAGGGGGGCGAGGCGAAGGCGAACCCCGATGGGCCGCATCCGGGGGTCAAGGCCAAGGGCAAGGTGCAGTACATCGGCGATCTCCTGACCGGAACGCTGAGCATCGTCGCCTTGCCAAAGCGCGAGCAGCTGGAGGAGCAGCTCAAGACCTGGACCGTGCAGGTGCTGCGCAATTCGCCTCTGCATCCCGACCTGACCGTCACCGCGGCCCACCCAGCGGGTAATCCCATCCCGGAGAAGCCGGGCGATGCCTGTCCGATCACCTATTGCATCTACGTGATCAAGGAGAATCGCAGCTACGATCAGATCCTCGGCGACATCCATGAAGGCAACGGCAGTCCGGCGCTGTGCCTCTTCCCTGAAGCAGTGACGCCCAATCATCATCGCCTCGCGCATGAGTTCGTGCTGCTTGACAACTTCTACGTCGATGCCGAGGTCAGCGCCGATGGCCATGAATGGTCGATGGCGGCCATGGCCAGCGACTTCGTCGAGAAATCCTGGCCGCTCAGCTACGGGCACAACAAGAGCGGAAAATTCGCCTATCCGAGCGAAGGCCACTTCGCCATCGCCCGCCCCTCGAGCGGCTATCTGTGGGAGCGCGCTCAGGACGCCGGGGTGAGCTACCGCAGCTACGGGGAGTTCGTCGACAACGCCAAGTCGGTCAACGACCCCGGAACATCCCGGGTGAAGAGCCTCGAGGGCCATTTCGACCCGCGCTACCGCAGCTTCGATCTGGACTACCCGGACGCGCATCGTGTTGACGAGTACCTCCGCGAACTGAAGGGGTTCGAGGCGGCGGGGGACATGCCCCGTCTGCAGATCGTCCGTCTGCCCAGCGACCACACCAGCGGGACGCTCGCGGGCAAGCCCACGCCGACGGCTTATATCGCCGAGAACGACCAGGCTCTGGGGCGTTTTGTCGAGGCGGTGAGCCATTCGAGCTTCTGGCCCAAGACCGCGATCTTCGTGCTCGAGGACGATGCGCAGAACGGCCCCGACCATGTCGATGCGCATCGCAGTCCGGCCTTCGTGATCAGCCCGTTCACCAGGCGCCACGTGGTCGACTCGACGATGTATTCGACCAGCAGCATGCTGCGCACCATCGAACTGGTGCTCGGCCTGAAGCCGATGACCCAGTACGATGCCGCCGCCGCGCCGATGTACGGCGCCTTCACTGCCGCCGCTGATCTTGCGCCCTATAACGCCTTGCCCGCCCGCGTCGATCTCGAACAGAAGAACGCCAAGACCGCCTGGGGCGCGAAGGCGTCATCGTCGATGGATTTCTCCAAGGAAGACGCTGTTGACGATCAGCAGCTGAATGAGGTGATCTGGCATTCGGTGCGCGGAGCGTCCAGCATCATGCCGGCGCCGGTGCGCGCCGCCTTCATCCGCATCCAGCCCGAACGCGACGACGACTGACCAGGTCGGTTGCAGCGTCGGTCGGGCCCAGGTGCCGCGCTCAGCGGTCCGCCGTTGGCGGCCGACCGGCCCAGCGACGATAGGCACCGCTGAAGGTGAAGGCATCGGCATACCCGACCCGCTCGGCGATCACCGCCACCGAGTAGGACGTGCGGGCCAGGAGTTCCCGGGCATGGGACAGGCGCAGCTCGACCAGGGCCTGGTGCGGGGAGGTGCCGAGATGCGTCCGCGCGAGACGTTGCGCCGTCGAGACCGAGACATCCAGACGGCGAGCGAGGCCGGTGAGCGACCACGGCTCACCTGGATGCCGTTCCACCTCGCGCCACAATTCGGCGAAGCGATCGGTCGGTGGTGCGGGCGCCGCCAGCGCGGTGAGATGCCGTAGCAGCAGCCCGGCGGTATCCTCCGCCAAGGCGCCCTGGCGGTCGAGCAGGTCGGTGAAGAGATCGGCCAGCAATGCCGCAGGTGCGGTGCTCTGCCAGATGGCCCAGCGCGATGACGGCCGCAGGTACCACCAGGCGATGCGCCAGCGCTCGCCGGCGATGCCCCAGCCCACCGCTGCGGGTGGCTGGGAGGCATAGAGCGATCCGGGTCCCAGGATGGTCTCCTGACGCGTCGTCACTGCCCAGCCTGAGCCCGCTGCGGTGGCGATGATCATCACCTCGCTCGGATTGGGTGTGGCGATGCGGTAGCCCGCCATGAGCTCGCTGACCCCGGCGAAGATGATGCCCGCCCGGCGCCAGGAGGCGAACTCGGGACGCTCCAAGGGGGCATAGCGCTCGCGGCAGGCAGCCGGGATCGTGACCGATTTTCGCAGGCAGAAGCGCAGATCGACCATGGTAATGCCGGATGATTTCATGGTAGATTCCGAGAATCAACCGGAAAGGACATCATGAGCACCACACCCCGCCTGCAGCGCTGCGCCCATCCCGGGACCCTGCCCCAAGGAGACGGCCACGACGAGCGCAGCCAGTACCGGGACGACGGCCTGGCGATCATGCGCGAGGGCCTGCCCGCCGCGCTCATCGGGGACGTACGCCGCCACCTCGATGGTCTGCTCGCGACGCTTACCCCGGGACAGCGGCCGGAAGAGCTGATCGAGCCGCATGCGCGCGCCGCTGATTGGCGCTTTTGGCTCGAGCTCTGCCGGCATCCGGTGGTGCTCGCGGCGGTGGCGCGGGCGATGGGCACAAGCGAGCTCCTGCTGATCATGTCGCACCTGATCGTCAAGCCAGCGCAGGACGGCAAGGCGGTGGCCTGGCACCAGGACATCACCTACTGGCCGTCGGTCCATGGCACCGAGGTGGGCACTGTATGGCTGGCCATCGATGATGTCGATCCCGGCAATGGCTGCATGCAGGTCATCCCCCGCTCCCATGCCGAACGCGAGCGCATGCAGAAGATCGAGACGGATGGACGAGATCTGCTCAAGGTACGCGTGGCGGTGACACCGGAGCAGGAGCGCCTCGCGGTGCCCTGCACGTTGACGGCCGGCCATTTCACCATTCACGATGCCTTCGCCATCCATGGTAGCGCGGCAAACCGGAGTGCCCGCCGCCGGGCCGGCTATACGATGCGCTATGCCGATGCCTCGGCGGTGCAGGTCGATCTCGACCAGCACTGGGTGCCGGTCTACTACATCCTCGGCGACGGCAGCCGCTTCCGGCCCGGGATGCGTGATCTACGCGCTGGGCAGGCGCTCCCGGCCTCCCCGACCTGAAGGCGCCCGCTGAGCCGTGGACCAGCACGCCTGGTCGCGGGCGCATCAGCGTCAGGCCATGACGATGCGCCCTGCTGGCGGGATGCGCTGGTCAGCGGACCTTGGCCAGGGCGCTTTCGATGGCCAGCGCCAGATTCGGACCACGCAGGTCGGTGGTGATGAGCACGCCATTGCCGTCAATCAGGAAGGCGGTCGGGATCGCGGAAACCATCAGGGTCTTCGCCAGAGGTCCGGTCCAGGAGTGGCCATCGAAGATCTGCGGCCAGGCGATGGCATTGGTGGAAATGAAGGTCTGCAGTTTTGGCAATTCGGTGTCCAGGCTGACGCCGATGATCTCGAGACCGCGATCATGGTAGGCTCTGTAGGCAGCCAGCACATTAGGCATCTCCTTCCTGCATGGTCCGCACCAGGTCGCCCACACGTCGACGAGCACGACTTTGTGCGCCCACTGGCTCAATGCCCACTCCTCACCCTTGGAGGTCTTGCTGCTGAGGGCCGGGAACGGCTGGCCGACGGCGAGGCCTTTGCCCGCATGTGGTGGCGCGGGCGCCGATGCTTTCGCCACCGGCTTTGTCAGGCTGGCCGGTAGGGGCTGTTGAGCAGTGTGGGGATGGGAATCGGCATCTGCCTGGGCCGCAGCCTGGTCCTTGGCGACAGCCTCGTTCTCCTGATCGGCGAGGTCCGAGATCAAAGCGGCGATCTCATCCGCCTGGGCGCCGATGGGGGGATTGCGTCCGAAGCGGCGGTAGAGCTCGGCGGAGAGATCGGCCCGTTCGCGCTCAGCGTTCGTCACTGAGCTGTCAACCTGGATGGGATGGGCGATGGCGAGGTAGGCATGGCGCAGCGCCGGGAGATTGGTGGGATCAGCGACCGGGATATGGCGATCCGAGAGCCAGACGACCAGGGCGAGGCGCTCGCCCAGGCCGATATCATCCGGGACATCGACGGGTGTGTCGGCGTCTGCGGCGCTCAGTTGGCTCATCAGCGCCCCGTTGAGCACGCAGGCGAGCAGGAGCGCATGCCACGATGGTCTGGGGCAGGTGAATGGGAGCATGGCAAGTCCCTTCTGAGTGGCATGAATGAGAGGTGCAGGTTCTGCTACAGAATGCTGAGGCGCTGTGGACTGTGCGATGGGTGGATCGACACCCTTCCCGCATCAGCGCGCCTGATAATAATACCCGCACAACCCGCCATATGCTACTGGGACTGCTCCATCCAGCCGTCGACTTCCTGGGGGTGTGTCTGCACGGCGAGCCCGGAGCAAGGGCGATGGCGGATGGACCGCGACATCGATGCGCCGTCACAGCCGCATGAAGATCTGCTTCCGGTGCAGGAACCAGGCGCACAGCAGGATCAGCCCGATCGTTGCCGAGATGCTGACCACATTCCCAAGCCCTTGCGCCACATGGGCATCGAGGATCGCCCGCAGCGGACCGCCGACCAGGCGATCGGCGATGCCGCGGAGATGGACGAGATTCTCGCCCATGTAGACCACGATGGCATTCATACCAATCCACACGAAAGGGATGGTCCACGAGCGCCAGCCCTTGAGGTCGATGGACCAGTGGAACGCGGCCAGCAATAACAGGCTCCAGCCCCCCGCCACCAAGACGAATGAGGAAGTCCAGAGCTTCTTCACCACCGGGAATTCCAGGCCCCACAGCTCGCCGATGATGAGCAGGCCGAGCCCGCCACCAATCAGCAGGGCGAGGCGTGTGCGATCGCCGATGGTACGGTTCTGCAGCAGCAGCCCGGCGAAGACGCCGAGCAGGCAGGTGGCGATGGCAGGCAGCGTGCTCAACAGGCCTTCGGGGTCATAGTAGCGATCCCATTTGCGCCCCGGCAGATACTGGAAATCGAGGTGGTTCGCCAGGTTGTAGCCGGGCTCGAAGTGACCGCTCACCCGTGCCGTGGTGCGCGCGAAGAGCACCTGGGGATCATGGATGCCGGTCTGTTCACCGAGCTGCTGGAAGGTGGTCGCATCGAGGCGGATATCGCGGATCGGTACCCACGCCATCAGCCCCCAGTAGCCGAGCAGCACGGTGAGGCAGGCGATCACCAAGCCCCGTGTCGAGAGCACGCAGAAGAGCAGGCCGGCGAACAGATAGGCCAGGCCGATGCGCTGGAGCACGCCCAGCAGCCGCACATCGTCCCAGCCATGGCTGATGCCGCCATAGTAGACGATGCCAAAGGCAACCAGCAGCAACCCTCGGCGGATGATGCGCCTGATCGCCACGGAGCGGCCATCCCGGGCGATGGTCTTGCTGAGGGAGAACACCAGCGAGACCCCGGCGATGAAGACGAAGAGGGGGAAGATCAAATCCTCGATATGGAAACC
The DNA here is from genome assembly GCA_003136555.1 of Planctomycetota bacterium. Taxonomy (GTDB): domain Bacteria; phylum Planctomycetota; class UBA11346; order UBA11346; family UBA11346; genus BOG-1363. The sequence goes on from PLEW01000056.1 coordinate 62,310, forward strand.
CGCCCAATCGCAGTGATCGAACTGGTGGGCGAGGCAGCCAGTGACCGGATCGCCGCAGAGCGCATGGATGGCCTGCACCAGCTCGTCGCCCCCCAGTATCCAGAACATGTCGAAGCCACGCAGGGCGTCGACAGATACCAGCCGGGTAGCGGTCGGTGCGCCGGCACCATGAGGAGCATCCGTGGGTGCCGGCGCAGGTGGGGTCGAGAGGGCCATGTCGTCCCTTGACGCCGTCAGCGGCTCACGACCGCGCCCGGCAGCTGGAGCGTAGGCGGTGGCAAGCCGGGCCTAGCGCAGGACGGCGATCCGGCCGACTGGGCGTCTCACGGGCATGATACGCCCAGGCCGATCAGCCGCCGCCCGGTCGCATCAGCCACCGGGCGTGCTGCCCCGGTGCGGCGGGCTGGGCGTGACGTCCCGCGCTTCCCGCGCCAGCAGGATGCGCTTGCGCGGCAGCCCCCAGCGGTAGCCGGCGAGCGCGCCGCTGCTGCGGACGACGCGGTGGCAGGGGATGACCACCGCCAGATCATTGGCCGCGCAGGCGCGTGCGACCGCCCGCGCGCCCTGCGGCATGCCGATCTGCCGGGCGATCTCGGCGTAGCTGGCGGTTGCTCCGCAAGGGATGCGGCGCAGGGCCTGCCAGACGCGCTGCTGGAAGATCGTTCCCTGGAGATCGAGCGGGAGCTCGGGTGAGGCGCTGGCATCCTCGATCAGGGCGATCACCTGGGCGACGAGACGGCCGAAATCGGCATCGCCAGCGATCAGGGTGGCGCGCGGGAAGCGCAGCTGCAGTGCGGTGACCAGCCCCCGCGACCGCGCGGCCAGGTTCACCGCGCACAGGCCGCGGGCGCTGGCGGCGACCAGCAGGGCGCCCAGGGAACAGCGGGCCAGGCAATAGCGGATGGTCTCTTCCTCACCACCAGAGCGGTAGGCGGATGGCGTCATGCCGAGACGCGCGGCGGCCGCGCGATAGAACACGGCGCTGGAGGCGAAACCGGCCCCATAGATGGCTGTGGTGATCGTTCCGGGACGGCCCAGCTCGTCCTCCAAGCGCCTGCCCCGCGCCAAGGCCGCATAGCGCCTGGGCGTCAGTCCGGTGGCGGTGGAGAAGAGCTGGTGGAGGCGCGACGGACTGAGGCCGGCCGAGCGCGCCAACGTGCGCAGGGACGGGATCGGACCATCGGCGTCCAAGCGGCGGCAGGTCTCCGCCACCAGGTCGGCCTGGGCCTGGGCGGGGGATATGGTGTGCGGCCGGCAGCGCTTGCAGGGACGGAATCCCGCCTGCTCGGCATCCATGCAGGAGTCGTGGAAGGAGACGTGCTCGGGCCGGGCGCGGCGCGCCGCACAGGACGGTCGGCAGTACACGCCGGTGGTGCTGACGGAATAGACGAAGCGGCTATCTGCGCTGCGATCGCGGTTCACCACCGCGGACCAGCGCGGATCGCGGCTGGTGACCTGAGCACGGTGCTTTCGTGTGGTGGCAGCGGTGGATGTGGCCGGTGGGGGTGCGGGGGGGGTCATGCTGGCATCCTACGCGCTGGCCCTGCCGTCTGCATCCCGATTCGTCCTGGCGAATTCCAGCACGCGGCGGGCCGGGGCCGCTCGGGGCGGGCCTGCGCGACGGCGCTCATCGGATGCGCAGGCAACGGGAGCCGCTGATGGCCGGTCAGGATGTGCATTGAAGTAGATGCCGCATCGGGTATGAACGACCATATGATGCCCGTCAGCAGCTGTGCAAGTCCCATACGCCGGTTCCTGGAGCTGGGAATCATTGCCATCGCGCTCCTGGCGCTGGGCCGAGGCGAGGCGGCTGATCCACCGCCTGTTCCGGATCCCCTCGGCCTGGGCGAGCGGCTGGCGCTGATCGACTACCTCCAGGCCACCTATGGCATCCACCCCCCGCCGGGCGAGACGGTGGAGGATCTGCGTCAACGCTACGTGACGGCATGGAGCAAGGCGCAGGCGCCTGTGCCAGACGACGTGGCGGACCAGAATGAGCGCATCCGGCGCCTGCGCCAGCGCATCAGCGATCGTTTCCATCAGGATGCGGAGCCCACCCTGGATGAGTCGGCACTGGTCGACCTGCTCCACCGGCTGGAGAGCGAGCAGCAGGACAAGGACGATGCCGCCATCGCTGCCCGGGCAGCCAAGGATGCGGTCCGGCCGGCAACCCCAACGCCAACCCCGGCCAGCGGCAGCCCAATTGCCCACCTTGCTGCCGCCACGCCCAGCCCGCTGACCAACACGGCGTCCACTGGTCAGCTGATGAGACCTCAGACGGCCCAGATGCGAATTTCCTTCCCCGCCGATGGGGTCTCGGACTGCACCTACTGGCATGATGCCAAGCACGACCTGCTGATCGTCACTTTCGGCACCGACCACAACGGCGCCTTCACCAATCTCGACACCATGACCTGGCAGAGCTTCTGCCAGGCCACCGAGGTCCATCGCGCCGTGGCCCTGTTCGGGCATGGCAACGGGACGGGCATCGCCAGCCAATCCATCGACGCTCACTTGAAGAAATACAAGGATTTCTATGAGTCGCTCGGCGGCCAGCTGCCTCCGCATCAGCTGGAATGCCTGCTCTTCGCCTCCTGCAGCGAGCAGAATGCCAACCAGATGACGGCCATGCGCGATGGCTTGGGCTATTATCCGACCTGGAAGGTGGCGGCAGGCGCTCGCACCTACATGAATGGCCCGGTCTTCCTGGCGGCGGTCCAGGCGGTGATCAACCGGCCGGCAGCCTCCACGTTCCGCGGCATATTCCGCTATGGACAGACCGGTGACGACGTCGCCTCGATCGGGGAGGTCGGCGAGGACGGGGAACGCGGCCAGCTGACCTACTGGCGTGTGCTCAAGTCCGCGAGCGGATTCACCACCACCGAGCAGCCCTAGCCCGCGACGGCTGGGCCGGCTCACTTGCCGATGCCCATCGCCACGCCGGCGGCCATGGTGAGCGCGATCCCCAGCCCATTGACCGGGGTCAGCGCCTCGCCGAGTAGCAGCCAGCCGAGCAGCACGGTGCCGAGGGGTCCGATGGTGCTGATGATGGCAAAGCGTTGCGCGCCGACACGCTTCAGGCCATCGCCCATCAGCAGCGCAGGCGCCACCGTGCAGAGCAGCGCCAGGGCCGCACCATAGGCATAGACCACGGGCGGCAGGCAAAACAGCGGCGATCCGCCCTGGATGAGGGCGGCAATCGCCGCATGCAGGAGCATCGCCAGGCAGGCGCCGACCATGGCTACGGACATGAAGGCGCGCGCGCCCAGCCGGGCGATCATCGTGCTGCTGCCCAGGACGAAGAGGGCGTAGGTGACGGCACTGCCAGCGACCAAGGCGCACCCGAGCGCGCGCTGGGCGCCATCATGGCTGCGCCCGGCATAGGTCAGGCCAATGCCCGCATAGGTCGCCACCAGCGCACCAGCTACCAGCGGGCTGATACGCTGTCGGCCGGCGATTGCGCCCACGAGGACCACGATCGTCGGGTAGATGTAGAGCACCATGCGCTCGAGGCCGACGCCGATGAAGCGCAGGCCTTCGAAATCGAGATAGCTGGCGAGATAATAGCCCAGTATCCCGAGACCCAGGCAGCGGCTGAGGTCTCCAGCCGGGAGGGTGTGCGCTCTGCGGCGCTGCTCGAACCAGGCGATGATGGCAAACAACGGCAGCGATATGCCCATGCGCAGGGTCAGCAGGGTCAGCGCATCGACGCCATACGGATAGACGCATTTGACCAGCACCGCTTTAACGGAGAACAGCAGCGCACTCCCGGCAACCAGCATCGCGCCGAGCAGCAGGTACAGGCGCTGACCAGGGATCAGGCCCGGATCGGGAGGTGCTGAGTGGGTCATATGGTGCCCTTTCGGCGTCTGGGAAGCACCCAGGCGCCCGGTGGACACCCGGGCTACATGCAGCGGCCCGCTCGAGTGAGCGGGCCGCAGGTGATGTCTGGACAATCAGCCGGCGCCGCTCATGGATCACGCGTCTTAATCGGGGCACGCCAGCGGCGGTCGCAGCAGGCGCCCGTCTGGGTGTCGACGGTGAGAGCGGTCATGGTGAACATGGTGAAAACGCTAAACGGTCAGCGATGGCGCGCAAGCGGTGGTCGACCATCCTGCTGAGCAGAGCGAGACGGCGCGGTCAGGCGGCGGGACATGGCGCTGAGCATCACCAGCACCAGCCCTGTGAGCGCGCCCAGGCCACAGCTGTGACCGCTTCCGGATGCGCTCGAGGAGGGCGTAGCCGTGCCGCCGGGCGGAAGCGCGCTGGTGGTCAGGCTCGCATCGCCCGAGAGCCCGATCAGACCCACCGGATCGGCGGCGCTGATCTGGAAGTGGTAGGTCGTGCTCGGGCTCAGGCCGGTGAGGGTGACGGTTTGGCTCGTGGCATAGGTGCTGACCAGCGTACTGCGTGTCCCGTAGGCGGTGGTCAATCCATAGGCGACCTGGCCGTTCGCCGGTTTATCGGTGGTCCAACTGATCGTCGCCGCGGTCGCGCTCACTGCGCTCACCGTCACGTTGCTGATCACTGGCGGCGTGATGTCGGCGGTGATGACGAAGGGCAGGGACGTCGACGTGCCGCCGCCGGGTGCGGGCGAATAGACGGCAACCGACGGCATCCCGATGGCCAGCAGGTAGGCGGCGGGCACCGTGACGGTGAGCTGGGTCGCGCTGGCGGTGATGGCCGGCAGGTTGGCCTGGCCGCTCCACACCACCTGGGAGGCTGGGACGATGCCGGTGCCGGTCAGGGTCAGGGTGAGGTCGCCGCTATCCTGGGCGGCGGTGGTCGGACTGATGAGACTGAGGGTGGGTGACGGATTGGCGCCCACCTGCACCGTCACATCGATGGAGGAATAGGCAGGCGTATGGATGCCATCGCTGGCTTCCAGCATCAGGATGTAGGTGCCCACGGCGCTGAAGCTCGCCGTGGTGTTCGCCGAGGATGGGGCGGTGAAGATCACCGTGCCGGGAGGTGCGGGTGTGGGGTAGACGTACCACTGAATGGTCAGTCCGGTGCCGGTCACATTTCCCGTCAGCGCAGCACCACTGGCGAGGGTCACCGTCTGGTTCGGTCCGGCATCGGCGGTGGGGGCGCCGGGGGAACGCGGTCCACCGGTCGGCCCGGTGCTCTGGACGACCTCGAAGTTCGAGATGTCCAGGAAGTCGGCAGTCGCGCCGGTGCTCAGGTGGTCGAAGCAACCGGCCGGCCAGCGGTCATCGGGGCAGATCGAGATCGAGAAGAAGGAGCCGTTATCCGCCACCAGGCCGCCATACTTCTGCAGGCCCTTGGCGATGGCGGTCTCCTCCATGGTCCAGGAGGCGGGGATGACGAAGGACGATTTGAGGCGCAGGCGCTGGCCCATCGCCGGCTCGGTGGTGCTGGTCGTCGACCCGGCGGAATGCGTCGCTGGATAGAGGTACGCCTGCTGCGACTTCGCTACGACGATGCGCATGGCATGCTCGACCATGCCGCGTTCGGCCTCGTCGTAGCGCACCAGGGCCGGGAACATCGACAGCCCTGCGGCATCGCCCGAGGTCCAGCCTGCCGGCCGCAAGGCATCGCTGTTGAGGTTGAAGATCGCGCCATTGGAGGCCTGCCAGGCCGGGGTGCTGCTGGTCAGCAGCGCCTGCCAGGTCTCGAAGGTCTGGCCGATGCCGGGCTGGACCACGATCGAGTGGCGATCGCCCCCGGTCTGGTCGACATCCTCCTGGTACTGCAGCAGTGTCAGCGTTCCGGTCTGCGAAGGCCACCCTTCGATGGGCATGGTCGAGGGGATGGGCCAGGTGCCGATCGGACTGGTGCCGCCGTTGTAGTCGGATTCGTCCGGGTAGAGGTTGAAGAGGATGTCGATGTTCGGCTGGCTGTCCGGGACCAGGATGTAGTTCATCTCCTGGAAGGCCACCAGGCGTTGCCGATTCGCGACGCTGACATCGCTGCGGATCTGCGCGATCATGGCATTGGAGAGCGTCGGGTCGGCGGTCCCCCCCAGCAGCGGCAGGAGCGAGACATTCTCGTTCCAGGCATTGTCGAGCGGGAAGATCTGCATCGCCGACACGATCGCGTCGGCGGCGGAGGTATTGAATTCGGTGGGCGTGGTCACGGTGGGCAGGGGCCCGAGGATGCGCCCATCCTGGTTGATGCGATCGGCAGCCGTGATGATGGCGGGCAGCAGGATCAAGACGAGCAGGTAGCGCATGGGTGCTTCTCTCATGGCTGGACCGCACGCTGCGGGGCATTGCTGGCTGGAGTCGGCAGGACGACCTCGAAATCGCGTCCATGGAGCTGGCCGAGCGCCTCCAAGCCATGGATGCGGCTGTCGGGCGCGACGGAGATGCGCCAATCGCTGCCGTTGTCGGCGACCAGCATGCCGTAGGTCTTGAGGGCCTGGGCGATGGCGCGGGCATGCGGGGGGAAGCCATCGATGCGCACGTCAGCCTTGAGGCGGAATCGTTCACCCATGCGTGGCACGGTGGGGTCGTCGGTACTGCCCGCGCTATGCGTGGCCGGAGGGACGTAGGCCTTGCGCGAGCGGGCGATGGTGAAGCGCAGTGCATGGTCTATCAGACCGTGCTCGCACTCCTCGAAACGCACGGTGAGCGGCAGGATGGGCAGTCCGGCGGCATCGGATGAGGTCCAGCCGGCCGGCCGCAGCCGGTTGGAGGTGAGATCGAAGGTGGCTTCCCCCGCTGCCGTCCATCCGCGCTCGGTGCGGCGGGCATGGTAGAACTCATACAGCCGACCGGCGATGGGATCCAGCACGATCATATGCCGGTCGCCATCCCCATCACGCTGAATGTGCTCGAGCGAGCCGCCGCTCAGCGGCCAGCCTTCGATCGGTGCCGCATCCGGGACCGGATAGGGACCGGGATCCGACTCGGAGGCATAGTCGCCAAGGGCGACCGCGACCTTGGGCTGGGAGGGCGGGACGATGACGAAGCCCATGTCCTGATTGCACGCCAGATGCCCATTGGCGCCGACATGGGCGATCAGCGCGTCCGAATCGGGGTGCCGCGGGCGCTTGCTGATGTCCTGATGCCAGGGGCTGTCCACCGGGCCGAGGCGCATGGTGGCGAGCAGCCGATCGGCGGCGGGCGTATTGAAGAGCACCACCGCGGTCAGTGTCGGATGGCCTGGACCCGCATCGGCGGCCGCGGCTTTCGCTGGTGCGGCGAGGCAGGCGATGACGGCACACAGCACCGGCAGGACGTGCGCAGGTCGCTTCATGGCGCCCCTTGGATGCGGGCCTGCCCGATCTCCAGCGCCCCCGTCATGACGTAGAATGCCAGCGGACCCGGCCGGGCCGGCTTGCCCGCGCCCGGCTCAGCCTGCAGTGCGACGCCATCGGCTTGGCAACGCAGATCGCCCCCCCGCTGCTCCAGCCGTACATCGACCCACTCCTGCTGATTGGCAGGGATGGTGAAGAACCAGTTGTAATCGCCCACCTGGACCTCCGCATGCGTAGTGCCGAGGATGCGCAGGCGGCAGGTGAGGATGAGGTCGGTGAACGCCCGCTGACTGATCAGCCGCGACGGTCCATCGCTGCTGCGGCTGCGGACGATGCCGTCCACCAGGCTCCAGGAGCCGTGCTGCTGCGTCCATCCCTCCAGTCCGTCGGTCGGGAATACGGGCTGACCGGCACTCTCAGCCGGAGGTGTCGCCGGTGCTGGGGCGTGCTGGGGGCGCGCGGCGAACGGGGTATCGGCTGCGACATCCGCTGTCTCCCCCGCCTGCACGGCGATGGTCTGGCCGTCCAGCGAGCGGGTCAGGCGGACGGTACCATGCTGCAGCTCCAGGCGGGTGCGTTCGTTGGTGGCGGCTAGGAGGAAGTGCGTGCCCACCACCTCGACCCGGGCCTGGGGAGTCGACAACAAGAACGGTCGTCCGGCTGGCTGGGGTGTGACCTCGGCCTCGACCGCCCCGGCGACCAGATGCACCCGTTTGCCCGGGGCGCTCGGGTCGATGCCGAGGCGTGAGCCGGCTGACAGGATCAGCCCTGTCCCGTCATCGTAGCGGAGGGTGATGGGGCTCGACGCATGCACCAGGTCGCCGGCTTGGAGCGTGGCGGCTTGTCGTGCCGGCAGGAGAGCGCCAGCGCGCTCGATGACGGACCCGGGCGCAGCAGCGACTACCTGGCAGATGAGGATCTGCTCGCGCTTGTGGTCCAGAGCCAGCCACCAGTAAGCACCGGTGGCAAGCACCAGCAGGGCCGCTGCGGCCAGGGGCATGATGGAGGGATGCTGACGTCGGCGGTGCTGCCGGGCCGGCAGCAAGCGCTGAACGCGTCTCGCAAATGCCCCACGGTCGCTGGTGGCATCGAGACGTTCCAGGACCGCTCGCGCCACCGCGGTCGCATCCGCCGTATCCAGGGCCTGACCGATGAGTCCGGCAAAGCCGACACGCTCGCGGATGGCCGTCGCATCATGCCCACCCGCACGCAGCAAGCTCACCAGGCGATCGGCATCAGCAGCGCTGAGCGATCCGTCGAGATAGGCCTCGATGGCGAGATCGCGCTGGCGGCGTCCGCTCGCCTCGGCGTGGCTGCCAGTGCTGTCCCCCGCCAGAGGCGGCACGGGCAGCACGGGTTCGGCGCCATCCGGCGCACGGCATGGGTCGCTGCTGGTCATGGAGCCACACGCAGGCGTCCGTCGACGCATTTCATCAGGGCAGCCTTCAGCCGCAGCAGGATCATCGAGATGCTGTTGGGATGCTTGCCGAGACGGTCGGCGATATCCTGGACCGGCTGGTCATCCTGGTAGCGCCAGCTCAGCACCTGCCGCTGCGCCTCATCAAGGCTCCCCAGGCAGGTTCGCAGTGCGTTCAGGCGCTCCTCGCTCGCGGTCTCGTCTGGCGGTCCTGGATCCGCGAGCAGGGCGGCGTCGACCAGTGCCAGTTCGCGACGGCGCTGTGGCAGGCGGTCGCGTAGGAATTTGTAGGAGCGATTGCGGCAGATGGTCCGCAGCCAGGGTCCGAAGGCACGGCTGGGGTCGAAGCCGGGCAGCCCGCGCCAGGCATCGATGAACGCCTCCTGGACGATGTCATGGACATCATCACGTCCTGGGACGAGCAAGGCGGCCAGGGCACGCAGCCGGGCCTGATGGAGGACGACCAGCTGGGTGAAGGCCTCGCGATCGCCCGCCATGGCACGCGGTATCAGGATCTCCTCCTCACCCATGATGCCTCCTGGTGGAGCCTATCCGGGGCCAGTGCCAATCTCACTGGCAATCCGTCCGCGCTCCGCTGGGCGATGCACGGAGTTGCCGCCCGCGTCGGCGGGTAGGCGCGGCACGCTCATGCCTCCCACTCGGCTGGTGGCGATATCGGCGCTATCTGCCCAACGGACTGCACGTCAACGGCTTATCGTCGGCACCACGACATTTTGAGATGCCATGTGGGAGCATCCATGCATCCATGGATGAGTGTGGATCGCCAGACAGCAGACGAGGACTGCTGCGAAGGTTTCGAGACGGCAGGCACCGCTGGCGGGCTCAGCCGATGGTCAACGGTTTGCCAGTTGCCATCTGCCAGCGGAACCCGCTGGCGATGGCGGTGACGAGCACGGAGGTGAGCAGGTGGAGGGAAGCCGGCAGATGGCCTCGGCGCACATCCAGGAGCAGGGCCACGCGCAGGTGTGAGGTCCTGTTCCAGACCTCATGGGGAAAGGTGTCATCCCACAGCAGCATGTCGCCATCGGCGAGGCGATGATCGACACCATCGATGCGCAGGATGGCGCCTGGCCGTCCATGGTCATCCACGGCGACGCTCAGGCCGAGGTGGAAGCGGATGATGCCGCGGAAGGGACCGCGGTGCTCAGGGATGTGCTTGCCTGGTGCCAGGAAGGAGAAGGCGGCGGAGAGGATGGACGGGTCCTCGGCCAGCAGCTGGGCAAGGACCGGGCAGCGGCGCAGATGGCTGGCAATGGGGATGCCGTAGGCCTTGAGGACATACATCCGCCAATCGCGATCATCGGCAGCCGCGATCGAGGCCTGGTTGGGCAGCAGCTCATGGAAGCGGGGCACCTCCAGCAGGTGCTCGCCGATCGCCTCGGCCTCGCGGCGCAGATCCAGCCAGCGGGATTGCAACGCCGTGGCGCCGGGGAAGAACGTGGGCGTATCGAGGAGTGCAGGAGTCGCGATGCCGCGGGCATAGAGGTGCCGCACGCTATCGGCCAGGCGATCGTAGAGCGTCATGGGATCGAGATCTTCGGCGCACGAGGTCGAGGAGGTCCAGGCGGGAAGCATGCTGGCCGGTGCCGTCCCACCGGGGTCTGTGCACAGGTACCTCTACCGAGTTAGTAACCGTTCGCTAGTGATTGTGCAGCCGGCGCTCATCACGGGTGAGGTCGGTAGTAGTTGTGAACACCGCGTCGACAGGCGTACCGATCGGTCTGCAAGGTAGCTAGGGTACGTCCAGGCCGAGGGTCTTGCGCGCAGTGGCGATGCCGCCCAGGTTCTCAACGTTGGCATAGCCCTTGTCCTTCAGCGTCGCGAGTGCTAGCGCCGCGCGACCGCCACTACGGCAATAGAGGCCGATGTGCGCTGTCTTATCGCTCGTGATCTCGGCGATGTGCACGGCGATCTGATCGTAGGGGATGTGCACTGCACCCTCGATGTGCCCGCTATCCCACTCCTCCTGCGAGCGCACATCGATGACATAGCGGCCGGCAATCTGGATGACGCTGGGAGCTGGTGCCACGTCATCGGCCGCCTGAAGAGCCATGCCGCTCAGCAGCAGGACGACGATGACAACTATTGGCATGATGGATTGCGAGTGTTTGCGCTTCAGGCGCGTGGCAATCGGCATTCGGCCTTAGCGACCACTCGCAGCGGAGGTCAGTAATAGGTTGGCTGTGTCACCAGGCGCTCGACCCAACGAATGGTGCCGACCGGGTTTTTGGTCCAGGTCTGGGTGCGATTCCCGACGCTCCAGGTGTGGCTGGCGTTGGCTGGCCACATCAGGTTATGCTCAACGCCGACGTCACCATGCTGAAGGTTGTGATAGGTCTGCTCCATGACCGACGGGGACCATTCGATGCGATACCAGATACGCAGTTCATTTGCCGCCAGGGAATTGAAGAAGCCGGGATCGTTGTTGAACATGGCGGCGGCACTTGGACCGCCGACGCTGGCTGCTTCGGCATAGCTCGTATAGCCCATCGTCGCTCCGGAACCGCAGGTGATGACGAAGGTCGCAGGGCCATCGCGGTAGACGCGGAACCATGATTTCCCCGTCGTCTGCTGGCGTGGCGTCGGATCACCATGGACGAAATCGGTGAGTGTCGCGCCATTCTGCCCATCATCGTAGAGCGCGCCCGTGACCGTCCCGGAAGTGGCTTGCTGAGGCCAACCATTGCTGACCACGGGCATCGGATCCGGATATTGGATATAGGGCAGGCCGAAGAGCGCATTGCCAGGAGTCGTATTGATGGGATTGTAGACGGCAGTGAGCTGGGTGGCATAGGGCGGGCGCTGCATGACGTACATCGGGCAGATCGCGACACTGCCAATGGCTGGCCAAGCGGGGCGATTCCAGCCGCTCCCATTGCTCTCCACCAGGGCGGTGCTCCAGACGGCATAGGTGCTATAGGGGAGCGTGGCTGGAGAAGGTGCACGCACGTTCGGTCCGATCGAGCCATCGCGCACGTCGATCCAGCCATAGGTCTCCTGATGCGCCGGCATCGTGGCTGGACTCGGGGAGGATAGGATGGTGCCTGAGAGCGAGAGGACACCTGATCCGTTCGGCAGTGTCTGGGGAGGCGGTATGATCGCACTCGGGTGGGCTGGAGCGCCTTGATAGTAGGGGAAGTTGGCATCCCAACCCAGGCGCGAGGTCTCCTGCACATAATTGCACGCAGCGGCAAGCATAATTTTGGCCTGCGCCAATTGCATGACGACCTGGGTCTCCTCGGAGTCCGAGCGCATGCGAGCCAGGAACACCAGGCTCATGCTGGCAAGCAGTGCAGACAGCCCCGCGACGATTATCAGGATGGTCCCGCGCTGATGGCGCGACCTGCGAGGAACAGACGGAGCGATGGTAATCACCTGCATGGTAGCATTCACGATTTCATTTAGGGGGTCGGCGAGTCGAGGTTCGGTTGGTTGCCTTGGCCCGGATTGGGACCCGGAGTCGTGGTCATAGCTGCTGGATCATCATCCCAATGAGCCCAGCCAGAGCCGCCCGAAGTGTCGTTCGGGTCTTTGCGTTGCATACGCGCACCGCGCAACGTTGTTCCCAGGCCGAGGAAGGAGATCTGGGTAACGGAACCCGTGATGGAGCTGCGCCGATTGATTTTCGCCACGGCAACGAAATGATCGCATTTCACCAATCGCCCCACGGTCGTGTAGACGCCTGGCCAGTTGGTCGGCTCGAGAGGCAGCAAGTTCTGCGGGAAGGCGGTATGCGCGAGGAGGTCCTGCAGACCGACAGCCCCCCACTGGACGCCACTGCCGCCGTTGAACGCAGTGTAGTCGCTGTCGAAATGCATGTAATGCCGCCAGAAGATGCCCGGCTCGCCTGTCGGATCGGCGGGAGCCCAGGGGTTGAAGTAGCCGAAGGACGTCGAGTAGGTCTCGCGGTAGATGCCGCACGCCGTGACTTGCCCGCCATCTGAATTACGAAACCCGCCCCAGGACCCCCATTGGGGCATGGTGGCCAGGAGACTCAGGCCGCCGGCGCTGGTCGAACCGGATGCCCCCATGTAATAGGCATAGAGGGCATTCGGGGGGAGATACTCGCACATGGCCTGGTAGCCAAGGGCGCCGAGGAAGAATTGAATCTGGTTCGGATACCAGAGATGGGGAATGACCATTGGAGGAGAGTATCCGACAGAGTAGCTGGTCGACGTTGTCGGATTCGTGACAGTCCACGAGTTGAGTGCCGGTGTCGCGGAAACATTCGAGAAGATGGCATAGCGTCCGAAGAGGACCGACGGTATCGACGGAGTAACACCCCCCCAGCCAGAGCCGGAGGATTTTTCTGCCGGATTGACCTGGCACCAGGTGCGCGGGTCGCTCGGGGTCCAGGAGACCGTCGGATCGAATCCAGTATCCTTCTCCCAAGGATCAAGCGGATCGGTATCTTTCGCCGATGGATAGGGGCCAGGACGCGGCTTGATCTCCCCATAGGTCAACGGCGATCCCGCTTTAATGGCGCTGGGGGGATTCTCCTGATTGGCTCCGTTGCAGATGAGGGACATCGGCGTGAACGGCATGCCGCTTGGAGAGTTGGTCGGTCCGGTATTCGGGTACCCACGGAGCTTCTGGTTGCTGGGATTGTTCGGATCATCGAGAGACGTCCAGAAATCGAGGTCATTCTGCACCTGGAAGTAGCCAGCTCGCAGCATGGCGTTCTCGAGCGACAGCTGGTTCGAGACCGTGATGGCCTGGGATGCCGTGCGAACGCCGGCAAAAGCGGTATAAAGGATGAGAGAGCCAAGACCGATCGACAACATCAGCTCGATCAATGTGAAGGCACTCGTGGGACGATGCAGGGTCATGGCAAGCCTTTACCGCAGGATCGCCTGGACGCGGGGATCGTAGAAGTTGAATCGTGCGACCAGCTGCGCCCGCAGGCGGACCGATCGTGGGACCGGGCCGCGATCGAGCACCTGATTGTAATTCCGATCGGCACCGTACAGGCCGCTGAAGACTGATTCCTGCGTGGTGCCCGATCCCTGATCGGGTGCACTGTTCCAGGGATTATTGAGGATTTCCCAGCCTGTTGTCACGGTTCCGGTTGCCACATTTGCGGTCGGCTGCATGAAGAGTTCGCACTTCTCGGGATTGCGGAACGCCCACATCTGCTCGTCACGGAACTGCATGTCTCCCATGCGCAGGTACATGTTCCGCTGATTGTACCAGGGTGGCCAAGAGCTGCCTGAGCCGTTGTTCGCGCCCCAGGAGGTGCAGCGGGGGGAACTCAGCGCATACTTGCTGGCATCGACGGGTGCGCTGGGCAGGGTCTCGAAATCCTCGTAGGACTGCCAGTCGACCGCCCAGAAGACGATTTCGCGGCAACGCTCAGCGGCTTTGAAGGGAGCCGCCAGCGTATAATGGTCGATGTTCCCGAAAATCGATCCATTGACCTGGGCGCTTGCGGAGCTGCCTTGCTGCATGGTCGCATCGAGTCCGATGATGCCTGCCGGGATCGTCCAGCTGGGGGACTGGGAAGAGGTGGCGTTCATCACCGGATACGTCTGGCTGACGCCGATATGCTGAATCGGCTCTGCCGACACCGGGCGCCATCCCACCGCCGGGGCATTTGGTTGCGAGCCAAAGACGGTGCCCACCAGCGGCGGAGACCACATGTCGCTCATGATCAGGGGGTAATCCATCATGATGGTACGGTTGGTCGGCCTGGGAATGGCCCAATCGTAGGGATACATGGCGCAGAATTGCATGATCAGATACATCGCCCGTTCGTGGTAGTAGCGAATGCCCTGATCAAAGATGGTGATGGAGGATTGGCCGGCGGGAGGCATGCTGGTGAAACCATTCGCGGTCATAGGAGGGATGGTGACGCCCGAGTTGGAAAGATCCATGTGGCCGGAGGCCGTATCGCTGTAGGCGAACCAGGAGGTCAAGGTCGTGGCGGCATGGCTGAGGAAGCGGAAGGCCTGCACTTCCTTCCAGCGATCGGTTTCGGTGTTGGTCAAGAAGGGCGCATGGGCGTCCAGGGTCTGGACGTTGCCGGGCGAGAAGTAATCGGTTCCCGTGCCGAGCTTCTTCTGGAAATACCAGACCGCCGCCTGGGCATAGCCAATGGCGCCTGTCATGCTGGGAGCGACGCCCACATATCCGTCCGGGAAGGTGGTCGGACCATTATGATTCTGCAGTTGCAATCCGCAGGCATAGGGGAAATACCCGACGTGGACCATGCCGGGAACAAGCGGCCAATCGTAGACCACATGCATGTCGGGATCGAGATTGCTGGGGATGGATTCCCAGGGAATGTCCCAATCCTCACCATAGTAACTGGTCGGGCCCATGGAGAGCGGGCTTGGCCATGGGTGATAGGACCAGTAGGCACCACCGGCTTGATTGCCATTCGGGGGGATCCACATGTCCGGCATGTGTGACGCGTTCAAGGGAGGCGACGGCATGGGGCAGAAATAGGGCCAATCCTTCATCGCCATCATATGCAGGCAATTTTGCTGCGCATACCCAGAGACGGCAAAAATGAGCTTCTGGATGTCATTCGGCGGACTCGCCGGGTTGCCCTGCTCTTCCGTCTCGGTTGTAGCCATGGCCTGCGAGTAATAGATGTACCCGCCTTGGCTGAGCACCTGCTGGATCTCGTCGTTGTCGGAATCCAGGCGCCCAGCCAGGGCGAGGGGAAGCGGCATGATGCCATAACGAGGCGACGACAAGCGCGCCTCCAGGTCCCAGGCTTGTGCCCGATAGCCACCCGACGTATCCCATGGCATCAAACCTTCCGTATCAATCGAGGGATTGGCATTCGTGGTGGAAGTAAACGACTCGACCATTTCCTCGGCCTTGGCGGACGCATAGATCTGGAATCGGGCCATTTCCTGAGCTTTGATGCCAACTGGGAAGAGCATGAGGACACTGACCACGCCGAAGGTCACCAGAACCAGGGAGATGGCGACCTCGAAAAGGGTGAATCCGCCCCGACTGGGGCTTGGAATACGTTTGGAGGGTCTGCACAGAGGCATGGTCGGATCCGATGGGGAACGAAGGGCGTCGCTTAGTGGACGCCGTGAACAAGCAGAGCCGGACTCGGATAACGAACCGCTATGGCAGGTTCATGTTGATGCCGGCAGGACAGGTGTGCAATTGATGCAGGGGCCCATGCAACCAAGAAGAACCAGCTCAATGAGATCCCTGGTCGCTGAAGTGTGGGAAGCACGGCAATGCGCATACGTAACGTTTCCTATACTCCGACATTGCAAAAGCTGACACGCAATCTGCCGTGATGCCTGGGTCGTGTGGCGCCGCCCCCCCGATGGCATGGGACTCACTCGACAGGGAGGACGAGCGGCTGGATGCTTGTGGAGCGTTGGGCGCCACGATGCCCTGATGAGTGGGTCAGCAGCCAGAATGGCCTTGGGAGTGTAACAGACCCGTGTCGCGGTAAGGGGTACAGTCCTGCCGGGGCAGGACAGGCTACACCCAGCGGGACCCCGCCCACAACAAGGGCAGCCCTTGTCGTGATGTGGCATGCCGCTGAACGGGGACAGGACGCAACGGGCAAGCGCAATGATTCGAGGTCTTGGCAGCAAGATCGCAGGAGATCAGTATGCCCACCAAGAACGGAGTACGCATTGCAAGCGACGGTATAGCGCTATTGGTATATTGCCAACCATACCAAGGATCAAGCACAGGTATCCGCTTAAGGACAGCCAGCTCGGTCGACCCGGTGCAGGTCGGTCCATGCCACGCCAGGCCTGCGGACAAAGGGAACTGCGCGCGAATGGGTTCCCAGGCGTAGCCGCAAGGCCCAGTTTACCACAGGCCACGTGGACGGTGCGCCCCCGGGTCGACAGTTCCGACAGCTGTGACGCTGGGGGGTTCGGGTTGGGAACGGTCATCCTCGTTTATTTTTTAAGGCGCGCGAGACTTCCTCCAGTGCCCCTTCTGGTGCAGCCCAATACGTTCGGCGGGGCGATGTAGCCACTCTCCCCATCAATTCGGGAGCACAGTGCTTCAATGCACGTCGAAGGATGGCACCTTGATCAACAAGGACCCGCGCGAACGACGGCCGAGACGTATGCCATGCCCACCGCACCCAGCGAGTGCCACTGCCGCCGGCGCAGCGGCGCGGAGCCGGAAGTTGATGGCTGGTCCTGGTGTAGTGGCTCCTCGGCAGGCTGTTGGGGGGGCATGACCTGTATACCCGGCAGGCCAAGAGATCGGGATCAGCGGGACAGGGGGCTGGTCCATGCTCGGTTCCGGCTGCTGCACGCGCCAATCCGGTGCTCACCGGGCGTGCCAAGCGCGGTGATCTGCCGCTCTCTCTGATCGGACCGTCCTCCAGCCCATTACCGTGATCTTCACCATCGGGTAGGATGACATCCCGACCGTCCTCATCCACCTGATTAGCAATCCCAGCTTGGAGGTCGATGCCTCGAGCCACAATCTGCATATGCCCGGCAGCGGTACAGAGCCGCCTGCGTGCATGCTTTGCCTGGTCCTACAGCGTCGTGAGCGCCAGGGCAGCCCGCCCTCCAGGCGGTCTATAGAGGCCGATGTGCGCGGCATAAGCCATCGTGATCTCGACGATAGGAGCGGCGTTCAGATCGTGGGGGATGTGTGCCGTACCGGCGATATGACCGCTTTGCCACTCCTCCTACGAGCGCACATCGATGACGTAGCGGTCGGTGATCTGGATGGCGCTAGGAGCTGGTACCCTGGCATCAGCAGTCTGGAATGCCTTGGCGCTGAGCAGCAGGACGACGATGACCAGCGCCTGCAGCGACGGGCTCGAAGCATCAAAGTGCTCGTGCCACAGTCAAGCTGCAGACGGCATTCCTCTTCGGTCGCCGTACGTGAAGGCGGTCAGTAATAGGTCGGCTGCGTCTGCAGGCGCTCGATCCAGCGAATGGTACCGACCGGATTCTTCGCCCAGGTCTGAGTGCGTTGGGCCACGCTCCAGGTATGGCTGGCATTGGTTGGCAGGAGCAGGTAATGCTCCTGTATTGAGGTGGCTCCGGTCTGGACGTTCTGATAGGTCAATTCCATGGTCGCGGCCGACCATTCGATGCGATACCAGATTCGTATTTCGTCCTGGGCGATGGCCATGAAGGTGTTGGGGTCATTGTTGAACTGAGCCTGGGCGACGGCGCCCCCGATAGAGCTGAGTTCGGACCAATCCTTCCAGCCCAGGGTACCGCCGGCGCCGCAAGTGATGACAAAGGTCTGCGGCCCATCGCGGTAGACACGGAACCAGGACTTGCCCGCGGTCTGCTGCCGCGGCGTCGGATTGCCATGGACGAAATCGTTGAGTGTCGCGCCTTGCTGCCCGTCGTCATACAGAGCGGTCGAGATGGTTCCTGATGTCGATGACTGCGGCCAGCCATTGGACACCACGGGCATCGGATCGGGATACTGGGTGTATGGATAGCCGAAAGTCGCATCAGTAGGATTGACGTCGATCGGATTGTAGACGGCGGTGAGCTGGGTGGCGTAAGGAGGCCGTTGCATCACAAACATCTGGCAGATCGCGACGCTGCCCATTGCCGGCCAGTAGGGCCGTGTCCAGCCGTGTCCATCGCTGAGTACGGGCGTGTTGCTGTACGCAGCATAGGTGGAATAGAGGGTTCCGACCGGATTGGCGGTCTGCGGGCGGTAATTGGGGCCGATCGATCCATCGCGCACATCGACCCACCCGTAGGTCTCCTGGTGCCCGGGCAGCGTGGCGGGGGATGGGGGCGTTATAGAGCCGCTGGTTGGCGAGATGACGCCGGTGCCATTGGGCAAGGTGACCGGCGTGGCATTGGGGACAGGGGAGTTTGGCGAAGGATTGCCGTAGTACGGATAATTGACATCCCAGCCGAGCCGCGAGGTCTCCTGGACATAGTTGCAGGCGGCAGCCAGCATGATCTTCGCCTGCGCCAATTGCATCACCACCCCTGTCTCCTCGGTGTCGCTGCGCATGCGCGCGAGGAACACGAGGCACAGGGTGGCGAGCAGGGCTGAGATGGCTGCGACCAGGATGAGAATGGTGCCGTGGCGTTGGTGTGACCTGCTGCGGATGAGAGGTGCGATGGGAGTCATGGGCATGTCAGCATTCACGGTTGCGTTTGGGGTGTCGGCGAGTCGAGATTCGGTTCGTTGCCTTGGCCCGGATTGGGTCCAGGAGCCGACGTCATGACTGCTGGATCATCATCCCAATGTGCCCATCCTGTTCCGTAGGTTGGGTCTTTGCGCTGCATTCGTGCTCCGCGCAGGGTGGTGCCCAGGCCGAGAAAGGAGAGTTCGACCGTGGCGCCCGTCAGTGGGTTGAGACGGCGGATCTTCGCTACCGAGACGAAGTGACCGGTCTTCACCAGGCGTCCAACGGCGGTCATGACAGTCGGCCAGTTCGTCGGCTCGAGCGGAAGCATCGATTGCTCAAAGGCGGTATGGGCGAGCAGATCCTGCAGGCCGAGCTCTCCTCCATTCGGTCCACTCCCTCCGCTGAAGGCGGTATAGTCGCTATCGAAATGCATGTAATGCCTGGGAAAGATGCCGGGTTCGCCATTCGGATCGGGCGGAGCCCAGGGATTGAAGTACCCGAAGGAGGTCGAATAGGTCTGCCGGTACATGCCGATGGAGGTGATCTGGTTGCCGTCCCAATTGCGAAAGCCCCAGTAGGGACCCCAGCCCGGTTGGGTGCACTGCCGGGACATGCCGCCAGCAGTACACGGAGTGCCCCAGTCCCATTCGTTGGAAGGTTCGTGCCCACCTGTCGGAGTGTAGTTATAGTTGGGCGCCCCTGCATACTGGAGACCGGTCATGCCCGACGGCTGACTCATATAGAAGTTATAGATGGCATTGGGCGGCAGGTACTCGCACATCGCCTGGAAGCCGAACAGGGTCAAGAACAGCTGGATCTGGTTAGGATACCAGGTGTGCGCTATCAGATTCGGAGTTTTGTAGGTCACCATGTACGGGATGTCTTGCGGCGGGGACGGTGGTGGGGGGTTGGAGCCGGAGTTGGGCAGCGAGTAAGCTTGCCCGATGAAATTGAGGTTCCAGCCGATCTGCCAGGAACCGAACGTGACGGGTTGGCTAGACGTATTCGGGAGCAGGTTCGAGAACAGGCCGTATCGGCCAAAGGTCACCGGTGGGACGAACGACCCATAGGGCAGCGGGGTGGTGCCCCAGTAATCCTGCTTGCCGTAATTGGCATCCAACGGATTGGTGTCCCAGCCTGGGCCATTATAGGCGAGATCCTTCTCCGCCATGTTCACTCGGACCCAGGTGCGAGGGTCGGAGGGTGAATACGAGACCGTCGGGTCGAAGAAGGTATCGGCCTCCCAGGGATCGCTGTAGCTAGGGATCGGACCAAAGAGATACCCTGGTGGGCGCGGCTTGATCTCGCCGTAGGTCGTCGGGGAACCGGCGGTGATGGCCGGCTGTATGGTCGGGCCGCGCAGCGTTATGTTCTTGACGCCATTAGCCAGATTGAGCATGGACATGGGCGTGAACGGATTGCCGGGGATGGTATTCGAGGCGGATACGGACCAGGTGCCCCCAGTGGGGCGCAGCTTCTGATTGGAGGTGTTGTTGGGATCATCCAGTGAGGTCCAGAAATCGAGATCATTTTGCACCTGAAAGTAGCCGGCGCGCAGCAGACTATTCTCCAAGGAAAGGCTGTTGGCGATGGTGATCGCCTGCGATGCCGTGCGGAAGCCAGCGAAGGCGGTATAGAGAATCAGCGTTCCGAGCAGAATCGAGATCATCAACTCGATCAGCGTGAATGCGTTCGTGGTGCGATGGTAAGCCATGCAGACCTCTTAGCGCAGGATCGCGGGGACGCGCGGATCGTAGAAATTGAAACGCCCCACCAGCTGGGCGCGAATGCGGACAGATCTCGGCAGGGGACCGCGGTCGAGGACCTGATTGAAATTCCGGTCGGCGCCGTAGAGGCCGTTGAAGACATGGTCGGCGGTGTTGTCCAGCTTGCCGACCCAGGACTGGTTGGCACCCTGGTCGGGGGGTGGATAGCCCCACTGATTGGGAACATTAAGCATCTCCCATTGATAGGCTCCATTCAGCCCGACCAAAGGCGTGCCGGTCGGATATTGCGACATGTCCTGAAGGAAAAGCATGCTCTTCTCGGGGCTGCGGAACGCCCACAGCTGCTCGTCTCGGAATGCCATGTCGCCCATGCGCTGATAGAACGTGCGCTGCTGGCTCCACAGGCTGAAGGTCGGGGGGTTGACATTGCCGCTGCCTGTGGTCGTGCGGGGCCCAGACAGCGGGTATTTGCTGGCGTCAACCGGCGCGCTGGGCAGGGTCTCGAAATCCTCATATGACTGCCAATCAGCGGCCCAAAACACGATTTCGCGGCAGCGTTCGGCCGGTTGGAAGGGTGCCGCCAGAGTATAATGGTCGATGTTGCCGAAGATAGACGTCGGGGCCGGCGACGTGTTTGCCCCTCCCATCATGGAGGCATCCAGCGCGACGATCCCCGACGGGATGGTCCAGCTCGGACTCTGATTCGATTGCGCAGCCATGATCGGGTAGGTCTGGCTGACGCCGATGTGCTGAATGGGCTCGCTGGAGATGGGCCGCCAACCTGCTGCCGGGACGGTCGGCTGCGAACCGAACACGGAGCCTACGAGCGGCGGCGAGTACAGGTCGCTCATGAGCAGTGGGTAGTCAGTCATGATTGTACGGTTGGTCGACCTGGGTACAGCCCAGTCGTAGGGATACATGGCGTAGAACTGCATGAGCAGGTACATCGCCCGCTCGTGGAAGTAGCGGATATCGCCATCATAGATGTAAATATTGGAGCTCCCGCCAGCGCCATGGCTGGTGAATCCATAGATGGTGGCCGGTGGGATGAGTGCGCCTCGCGCGCTGAGGTCCATGTTCGCCGGATTCGAATCGCTATAGCTGATCCACGATGTCAGCACCGTGGATGCATGGGCGAGGAAGCGGAAGGCCTGAACTTCCTGCCAGCGGTCGGTTTCGACCGTGCTGACAAAATCGGCATGCGGGTCGAGCGTAGCGGAGCCGCCAGGATTACCGCTCGAGAAGAGCATGGAATATTTCCCCGTCGGATCCATCTTCTTCTCGAAATACCACACTGCCGCCTGTACGTAGCCGAGGGCGGTCTGCAGACAGGGGGCTATCCCCAACGTGCCATCGGCAAAGGTAGTGGGTGAGACCTGCGCAGGATAAGGTATCGAAGTGGTCGTCTGGCCCCAGTAGATCGTTCCGCACGCATAGGGAAAATAGCCGATATGAGGATAATGGGAACCAGCCGGCAACGGAGGAGCCGAGGGATTCACATAAGGGTAGTCATAGACGACTCCCATGTCGGGATCGAGGTTGAAGGGAATGGATTCCCAGGGAATATCCCAGTCCTCGCCGCAATAAGGCCAACTGTGGAAGCTCCAATAGGAACCGCCGGCTTGAGTGCCAGGTTTGGGCAGCCACATGTCGGGCATGTGCGACATATGCATCGGTGGGGAGGGCATGGGTGTGGAATAGGGCCAGTTCTTCATTGCGAACATGGTCAGAGAGTTTTGCTGGGCGTAGCCGCTGATTGTGAAGATGAGCTTCTGGGCATCGTTGGGTGGCGCCTTTGGATTGCCTTGCTCTTCTGTCTCCGTGGTGGCTAAGGGCTGAGAATAGTAGATGTAGCCGCCTTGGCTGATGATCTGCTGGATCTCATCGCTATCGGAGTCGATGCGCTGGGCGAGAGCGACCGGAAGCGGCATGATGCCATAGCGATGCGAGGAGAGGCGAGCCTCCATGTCCCAGGCCTGGGCGCGATAAGCGCCGGCGGTATCCCAGGGCATCAGACCTTCAGTATCAATTGCTGGGTTGGCGTTGGTCGTCGCGTTGAAGGTCTCGACCATCTCTTCGGCTTTACAGGCGGCATAGACGCGGAAACGTGCCATCTCCTGCGCCTTGATGCCGACTGGGAACAACATGAGCACGCTGACCACGCCGAAGGAGACCAGGACCAGCGATATGGCGACTTCGAAGAGCGTGAAGCCACGTCGTAAGGGACGAGGGTGAAGCTGAATGAGTCTGCTCACGAGTATGTCGGATCCGATGGGTGAAGAAGGTTGACGTTCAGTGGCGGCCGCGAGGCGGTCGAAGTGGACTCGAAAGTCGCACTGCCATGGGAGGCTAACGTCAATTGCGCATATGTGCAAATGATGAAGAGGTCCCGGTGACTGCGTTGAAGAACCTCTGCGAGAGCCGCGGCCGCGGCAGAATCTAAGGAAGGCTGCAATTTGATGCATACGGCCTGCCTCCTATGCTCCGAGATCGGTAAAAATAACGAGTGATCATGCCTCATGGCCTGGGGGTCCGCTCGTTGGATTATGGCATTGAGTGCAGTGATAGGAACGATGCACCAGGATGGGTTGCAGTCGGCTTGGCGTGTCGAGTGCAAACGAACCCCTTCCGATGAGTTGATCACGTCTGCATTGGATCGTCGCTGGTCCCTCCGGCCGAGTTCCCTGTTCGCCCAGTGGCACAAAACGACTTCCGGCAAAGCAGAGACGAAGAGACGCGAAGTGACAGCGCAACGATTCGTGGTCTCGGCGGCAAGAAGGCCGCCATGTACATCATAGAGGGCATAGTACTCGTAGGCAGAGACGGCCTGACTGCGTTAGGGTATCTCACGGTCGCGATGATCAAGCTCAGGTTTAAGCCTACCTACAGCAGACCCTGAGAGCGACGCGGTCCTCCGCTCGACGGCATAAGACGCTGCGGAGTCAGTACTGGAATCGGTCATCCTCGTGTCATGTAGGCACGTTAGACTCCCCCCGGTGCCGCGTCTGGTGCAGCCCCCAGCGTTCAGTGGGACGACGTAGCCGCTCTCCCCTATCCACTGGAGAGGACGGCGCTTCAGCGTGTGTCGGAGATAATCATAATGATCAACCAAGCCCCCCCGAGACCGACTGCCGAGGCGCATGCCATGCCCACAGACCCCATTGATCGCCCCCAGCGAGTACCACTGCCGCCGCCGCAGCGCAGTGGAGGGGGAGGGTGGTGGCTAGTGGTGGTGGTGCTGCTCCTCGGCGTGCTGGTGGGGGGATATGTCCTGTACACCCGGCAGGCCAAGCCGCCGGGACCAGCGGGTCAGGGGGGGGGTCCACGCTCGGGTCCAGCTGCGGCGCGCGCCATTCCGGTGCTCACCGGGCGTGCCAAGCGCGGTGATCTGCCTATCTACCTGACCGGCCTGGGCACGGTCACACCGCTTGCCAACGTCGTTGTCCGCAGCCGCGTCGATGGCCAGCTCATGCATATCGGCTTCGTGGAGGGTCAGATGGTCAAGGCGGGGGATGTCATCGCCGAGATCGACCCGCGGCCGTTTGCCGCCGCGCTCAAGCAGGTCGAAGGGCAATTGCTCAAGGATCAGGCGGTGCTGGATAATGCGCGCATCGATCTCAAGCGGTACCAGGACGGCGGTGACATCTTCTCCGATCAGCAGACGGCGACGCAGCAGGCTTTCGTCAAGCAGAACCAGGGCATCGTCGAATCCGATCAGGGGCTGGTGGACAATGCGCGTCTCCAGCTCGACTACTGCAGGATTGTCGCGCCGACGAATGGCCGCATCGGCCTGCGCACGGTCGATGAGGGCAACATGGTGCATGCCAGCGATACCACGGGATTGGCGGTCATCACCGTTCTCCAGCCCATTACCGTGATCTTCACCATCGGGCAGGATGACATCCCGTCCGTCCTCACCCACATGGCCAGCGATCCCCATCTGGAAGTCGATGCCTATAGCCGCGATCTGAGCAAACGCCTGGCCATGGGCACGCTCAGCGCCATCGACAACCAGGTCGATCCAGGCAGCGGTACGGTGCGCTTGCGTGCACGCTTCGATAACGCGGATCATCAGCTGTTCCCCAACCAATTCGTCAATGTCCGCCTGCTGATCGATACCCAGCACGGCGTGATCCTGGTACCCACCGCCGCCGTGCAGCTGGCACCTGATGGCAATTTCGTCTATGTGGTCGGTCAGGATTCCACGGTCTCGGTGCGCAAGGTGACCACCGGGGCGAGCGAAGAGGGCCTGACCATCGTCGACGGCATCGCCATGGATGATGTGGTGGTGACCGATGGTGTCGACAAGCTGCAAGCCGGCACCAAGGTGCAGACCCGCGCTCCGGCAAATGGTGGTGCGCATGATGCCGCAGTTACCGGTAAGTCTGCACCGGCAACCGGTACGGCAGCTCCTGCTGCTGGAACGCCGGACCATCAGCGATGAACCTGTCTGAGCCATTCATCCGTCGGCCAGTCGCCACGGCGCTGCTGATGGTCGGTCTGATCCTGGTGGGCGCCGTCGCCTATCGGCAGCTCCCGGTCGCGGCACTGCCGCAGGTCGACTATCCGACCATCCAGGTGATCACGTTCTATCCAGGCGCCAGTCCTGAGGTTATGACGTCATCGGTGACCGCTCCGCTAGAGCGTCAGTTCGGCCAGCTCCCCGGCCTCAACCAGATGACCTCGACGAGTTCCGGCGGAGCCTCGGTCATCACCCTGCAGTTCTCCCTGGCGATCAATATCGATATCGCTGAGCAGGAGGTCCAGGCCTCCATCAATGCCGCGACCACCTACCTGCCCACCGATCTCCCGACCCCGCCCATCTACAGCAAGGTCAATCCGGCTGATGCACCGATTCTGACCCTGGGATTGACATCGACCACCTTGCCGCTGTCGAAGGTCGAGGATCTCGCCGACACGCGCCTGGCGGAGAAGATCTCACAGCTGCCCGGTGTCGGCCTGGTCAGCGTCAGCGGCGGGCAGAAGCCGGCCATTCGCGTGCAGATCAATCCCACCGCGATCGCGGCCCTCGGCCTGACCATGGAGGATTGCCGCACCCTGCTGGCGCAATCCAATATCAACCAGGCCAAGGGCAGCTTCGATGGGCCACGGCTGTCATACTCCATCGGCGCCAATGACCAGATGCTCACCAGCGAGCTGTATCGCGCTCTGGTGGTCGCCTATAAGAACGGCAACCCCATCCATCTGAGCGATATCGCCACGGTGGTCGATGGGATCGAGAATGTGCAGCAATCGGCCTGGATGAATCGCATCCCGGCCGTCATCCTCAATATCCAGCGGCAGCCGGGGGCGAACATCATCGAGGTGGTCGATCGCGTCGGGGCGCTCCTGCCCAAGCTCCAGCGGACCATGCCGGCGGCGGTGACGATCAGCCGTCTGACCGATCGTACGGTGACCATCCGTGCCTCGGTAAGCGATGTGCAATGGGAATTGATGATGACCATCGGCCTGGTGGTGATGGTGATCTTCATCTTCCTGCGCAATGTCCGCGCCACCGTCATCCCCGGCGTGGCGGTGCCGCTGTCCCTGATCGGCACCTTCGCCGGCATGTACGCGCTGGGCTACAGCCTGAACAACCTCACCCTGATGGCGCTGGTCATCTCCACCGGCTTCGTCGTCGACGATGCGATCGTGATGATCGAGAATGTCGCGCGCTACATCGAGGCGGGCGACCCGCCCCTGACTGCGGCGCTCAAGGGATCCAAGCAGATCGGCTTCACCATCCTGTCGCTGAGCGTGTCGCTGATCGCCGTGCTCATCCCCCTGCTCTTCATGGGCGATATCGTCGGCCGCCTGTTCCGCGAGTTCGCCATGACCCTGAGCATCACCATCGTGGTGTCCGCGTTCGTGTCGCTGACGCTCACGCCGATGATGTGCGGCCACCTGCTCAAGCAGCACCATGACGGGGGCCAGAGCGCGCTGTTCCGCTGGTCGGAGCGCGCCTTCCAGGCGGTGATCAATTTCTACGGCTCGACGCTCGCGGTCGTGCTGCGCCACCAGTTCCTGACCCTGCTGGTGGCGGTCGGGACGCTGGCGGCGACGATCTGGCTCTACTTGGTGATCCCCAAGGGCTTCTTCCCGGTGCAGGATACCGGGGTGATCCTCGGCATCTCGGAATCGCCGCAGAGCACCTCCTTCGCCGCCATGGCCGAGAAGCAGCAGGCGCTCGCCGATGTCATCCTCAAGGATCCGGCGGTCGAGAGCCTGTCGAGCTTCATCGGCATCGACGGCACCAACACCACCCTCAACAGCGGCCGCATCCAGATCAACCTCACTCCCATCGAGCAGCGCCACCTCGACGCCAGCGAGGTCATCCGCCGGCTCCAGGATGAGCTCGCCGGAGTGAGCGGGATCAGCCTCTACATGCAGCCGGTGCAGGACATCACGGTCGAGGACCGGGTCAGCCGCACCCAGTTCCAGTACAGCCTCGAGGACCCCGATGCCAAGGAGCTGGCGGTGTGGGTGCCCCGCTTCCTCGACAAGATGCGTGAGCGCAGCGAATTGCGCGACGTCGCCAGCGATCAGTACCAGCAGGGCCTGCTCGCACGACTGGTCATCGACCGCGATACGGCATCGCGTCTGGGCATCACCCCGCAGGCGATCGATGACACGCTCTACGATTCCTTCGGCCAGCGGCAGATCAGCACGATGTTCACCCAGCTGAACCAGTACCATGTGGTGCTCGAGGTCGACCCCCGTCTGCAACGCGGTCCGGACGATCTCAAGGATGTCTATGTCCGCTCGGCGAGCGGTGGCCAGGTGCCGCTCTCGGCATTCACCCACCTCGAGAAGCAGCTCTCGCCGCTGGCGATCAACCATCAGGGCCAATTCCCGGTGGTCACGGTCTCCTTCAACCTCGCTCCCGGTGAATCGCTCGGCAGTGCCGTCGCGGCGATCGACCAGGTCAAGGAGGAGCTCGCCATGCCGCAGAGCGTCCAGACCGCCTATGAGGGGACGGCGCGCGCCTTCCAGGCCTCGCTGGCCAATGAGCCGCTGCTCATCCTCGCGGCGGTGCTGACGGTCTACATCGTGCTGGGGGTGCTGTATGAGAGCTTCATCCACCCCATCACCATCCTCTCCACGCTGCCCTCGGCCGCGGTCGGCGCCCTGCTGTCGATGATGCTGTGCGGGATGGAATTCAGCGTCGTGGCCCTGATCGGCATCAT
>PLEW01000125.1 GCA_003136555.1 Planctomycetota bacterium
TTCTACGACCAGAGCCATTTCACCCGCACCTTCCGCACCATCACCGGGCTGCGCCCGCTCGAGTATCGGCGGCGCTTCGGCGTCGAAGGCGCGGTGGTGCGCTGAGGCGCGGCTTCAGCTGCCGGCTTGGGCCAGGGTGGCGGTGATGCGCGCCGCCGCGCCCACCACCAGCGGCACCAGGCGCTCCTGGAAGCCGGGCGGGCCGGGGATGACCGCCAGGGCCGCCAGGGGTGGGGTGCCCACCGGCGCCGCCAGCGAGCCGCCGCCGGAGGCGGGCACCACCCAGGCCCAGCCCTGGCGGCGCACCTCCTCACCCTGCGCCTCGGTCGCGGCATTGGCCATCAGCAGCGTGCCGATCGACGACTGGTCGGCGGGGAACAGCTCGTGGCCGCCCAGGCCCTGCTCGATGGGCTGGCCGGAGCGGCCATGGAACAGGTAGCAGACCTGATCGCGCCACAGCATGCCGAGCGCGACGCCGAGGCCCTGGTCCAGGAGCACGCGGATCTCCGGCAGCGCGGCCTGCAGCAGGCCGGTGCTGTGCAGGCTGCTGGCGGCCAGGACATTGACCGCCGGACCGGGCCGATAGGTGCCGCTGCCGGTGCGCACCGCCAGGCCCAGCTGCGCCATGGTGCCGAGCAGGCGGTTGACCCGGGTGTGCTCCATGCCCAGGCGGCGCGCCAGCTCGCGGCTGCCGACCGGTCCGGCGGCGCCGCACAGCGCGTTGAGCACGTCGAGCCCGTGGGCGAGCGACTGGTTGGGTTGGGCGGTCATAGGTCTGCCGTGAGGATACGCCCCCGCCCTGCCGGTCACGCCCCCTCTGGCGGCTGGTGCCTGGGCAGCAGCCGGAGCGTGTCATTTTCGCCTTGAGGACGGCTTGGCAGCCGGCTGAATCCCGGCATGCCCGCCGATCCAGCCGCCCTGCCCGCCGCACCCGACCCCGACCAGGATGCCCGTTCCACCGCCCCCCTGCGCTTCTCCGCCTACCGCTGGTACCTGGTGGCGATGATCGCGGCGACCCTGGCCAACGAATTCCAGACCGTCGCCATCTGGCTGCAGCTCTACGAATCGACCCACGATCCGCTGTCCCTCGGCCTGATCGGGCTGGCCGGCCTGATCCCGTTCGCCTCCACGGTGCTGATCGCCGGCCACGTCGCCGACGCCTGCGACCGCCGCGTGGTGGCGCTGTGGGCGCTGGCCGCCCTGACCCTCTGCACCAGCACCCTGGCGGGGCTGTCATGCGCCGGCGTGGTGCGCAGCCATGTGTGGGTCATCTATGCCGTGGTCGCCGCCTCCGGTATAGCGCGCAGCTTCCTCAATCCGGCGCGCGGCGCCCTGGGCGCCGAACTGGTGCCGCCGGCCATGCTCGAGCAGGGCGCCCGCCTGCGTTCGTCGGTCTTCCAGCTCGGCATGGGCGTGGGACGCAGCGTGAGCGGCTTCATCTACACCCTGGGCGCCTCCCTCGGCCTGGTAGCCACCTTCAGCTACGGCGTGTCGGCCGTGCTGCTGATCGCTTCGGTTCTCGCCACCCTGGCCATCAGCAGGCCGCCGCGGGTGCAGGTGAAGTCGGTGGAGCCGATGCTGCTCAAGCTGACCAGCGGCGTGCGCTATGTGCTCAGCAGCCGCATCCTCTACGGCGCCATGCTGCTCGACCTGCTCGGGGTGCTCTTCGGCGACGCCATCATCCTGCTGCCGTTCTTCGCCGACCTGGTGCTGCATGTCGGCCCGGAAGGCCTCGGCCTGCTGCGTGCCGCCCCAACCGCGGGAGCCGTGCTGATGGCCCTCGTCCTCGCCCGGCGCCCGCCCTTCGCCCATGCGGGGCGCATCCTGCTGCTCGCGGTCGCGGCCTTCGGCATCGCCCAGGCCTGCTTCGCGCTATCGAGCTGGTATGCGGTCTCGGCCTTCTTCCTGCTCTGCTCCGGCGCCCTCGACTTCATCAGCGTCATGGTGCGCGGCGCGATGGTCCAGGTGCTGACACCCTCGCACCTGCTCGGGCGCGTCACCGCGGTGCAGCAGGTCTTCATCTGGTCATCAAACGAGCTCGGGGCGGTCGAAGCCGGTGCTGCTGCCCGACTCCTCGGGCTGGTGCCCTCGGTGGTGGTGGGCGGCACGGTGACGGTGGTGGTGACCGGCCTGACCGCCTGGCTGAATCCCGCCCTGCGCCGCCTGAAGCGCATCGCCCAGGGAGTGGAGGGGCATGCCCCGCCAGCCGCCGCCGGCCAGGGCGGTCCCGAGGCCGGCGCAGGTGCGGGCGCATCGGCTCCGCGGCAACCGTAGCGTCCTCGGCGAACCGCGACGCGTCCACGGACAAGGGCGGCGCGCGCCACCGCCGGCAGGCGCGATCAGCTATAGGCAACCTCGCCATGCGGGAGGCAATCGAGGCCGCCCTCCTCGTCGTCGGCGCTCACCCGCACCACGAGGAAGATCCCGACAGCGGAGATCGCCACGGTCACCGCCATGCTTCCCGCCTGCACGGCGATCTGGCCGAGCCAGTCGTGGTCGCCGGAGAAGCCCATCCAGGTGGGCGCGCATGCCCCGGAGAGCACCAGCCCGATGATGCCGCCGATGCCTTGCACGCCGATGACGCCCAGGGCGGCATCCGCCGCCGGCACCATCACGTAACCACGGCGACAGGTGCCTCAGAAGGCGGGACTCGACCGGGCCATCCTCGCCCAGGCGTTCGCCGGGTTGCGCGGTCAGCTCGCCTGCAAGGCAGTGTGGTCGAGGGCGCGTCCGGCGGCGGTGGTACCGCGCTTCACCAGCAAGCGGTGCTCGCACTGTGGTCGCACGGCAGCGGAGAACAGACCGCCGCAGGGCGGCGTTCCGCTGCATCACCTGTGGTCACCGTGACAGCGGCGACCACCATGCCCCGGTCAACATTCCGGCCGCAGGAACTGCGGCTGCAGCCCAGGGAGACGCCGCATAAGCGGGTCGATGAACTGCGGAAGCCGGTTCTCCTGGGCCGGGAGGTTCAACGTGACGGTCATCTGGAAGAGCACTACCACCGGTTCCGGGATGGTCGTGGCCTGCGGGGCGACCATATCGGGTCCGGCGCCGATGAGCAGGCAGTTGCTCAGGCTGCCGATGACGTCATGCACGCCCAGGTGAACACGGGTGCGTCGCCGAAAGCCACGCTGAATCCGTACAGCACCCAGGGCAGGGTCACCAGGCAGGTGACCGCGACGCATTGGCTGTAGATGGCCAAGGCATTCCTGTCCCGCACCAGGCCGCCATAGAAGATCGCCCGGCCCGGTGTTGTCATGATCAGGACGAGCGCGGAGGCCACCAGGGCGGCCACGACCGCGACCGGGAGCGTCGTCCGGACTCCCATCCGGGCCGCGCTCAGGCGGTGAACAGATCGACGACCGGCTTGCCCTTCTTCGCGAGGGTGAATGGGCGCCCATCCGGCGAGATCACCACCTTGTCGAGCGGCAGCCCGAGCCCGTAGGCGATGGTGGCATTCAGATCCGGGATCTCGACCTTGTTCTCGGCGACCTCGGTGCCTTCGGCATTGGTGGAGCCATAGACGTTGCCGCCCTTCAGGCCGCCTCCGGCGAGCATGGCCGAGAACGCCTTGGGGAAGTGGTCGCGGCCGTTGCGCTGGTTGATCTCCGGGCTACGGCCGAATTCGGACACCACGCAGACGAGGGTGTCGTTGAGCAGGCCTCGCTGGCCGAGGTCCTCGAGCAGCGCGCTCAGGCCCTGGTCGAGCTGCCCGGCGGTCTCCTTGAGCCGGTTGAAGTTGTCGTCGTGGGTGTCCCAGCCGCCATGGGTGATGTCGATGAAGCGCACCCCCTTCTCGACCAGACGGCGGGCGAGCAGGCAGCCGCGGCCGAAGGTATGCTCGCCATAGCGGGCATGCACCGCGTCGGTCTCCTTCTTGATGTCGAACGCCTCGATGTCCTTGCTCGCCATCAGCTTGACCGCATCGAAGTACATGTCGTGATGGCCCTGCATGGCGCCCAGGTTGTAGCTCTTGTAGAACTTCTGGTTGAGCGTCTCGAGCACATCGAGCCGGTTGCCCATCTCCTTGAGATCGACGCCTTCGGGGGGGTGGATGTTGGTCACGCCACGCGACGGATCGCCGACCGGCAGGGGCGCGAACTTGGATTCGAGGAAGCCCGAGCCGGGATGGTCGCCGCCGCCATTGATCATGATGCCGCCCGGCAGGGTCTCGTTGGGCTTGGCCAGGAAGTAGTTGCTCCACGCGCTCATGCTCGGATGGCGGGTGGTGTTGATCGGCGCATAGCTGGTGCGCATGAAGTAGGAGGCCTGCTCGTGCGCGCCCTGGTTGGAGGAGACGCTGCGGATCAGGGTGGCGCACTTCATCTGCGCCGCGGTCAAGGTCATCAGCTCGCCCAGCTGGACGCCATCGGCCTTGGTGCTGATGGCCTTGAGCGGTCCCTGCACCTTGGTGCCCGGCTTGGGATCGAAGGTGTCGATGTGACTCATGCCGCCGGCCATGAACAGGTAGATGCAGCGGCTGGCGGCCTTCTTGCGCTTGGGCGCCGGCGGCACCGCTTCCTTGGCCGGATCGGTCGGATTGCCGGCCTCGAGCAGTCCCTGGCCGAAGAGCGGCACCAGGGATACGCCGAAAGCGGTCTTGGCCACGCTCGCCATGAAGCGGCGGCGGCTCAGTTCATCCAGGCGGTTGGCGATAGGGCGCATATGGGTGTCCTCAATCACTGGTTGAAGGCGAATTCGGCGCTGTTGATCAATGCCCAGCCAAGATACTCGACGCCCTTCTTGTTCGGTGCCAGGGCCATCACCTTGTGGCCGTAATCCATCTCGTAGTTGGTCGGCATGCGCGAGAGGATGGCCACGTACAGGACCTTCACCTTGTCATCGGGGTCCTTCACCTTGGCGAGCTGCTGCTTCAGCACCGACTTCTCGTCGCCGAGGATGGTCGTCTCGACCATGCCGTTCATCAGCTCCAGGGCCTGGGTCAGGTTCATCGAATCAGAGGAGTTGTCGATGATCAGGCGGTTCGACTGGCCGAATACGCGCAGGAAATGGCCGGGTTGCATCGGCGATGGCAGCTCGGAAGCCCGACGCATGGGACCCGGGTCCTTGTAGCCGCTCTCGTAATAGGGGGTGAAGACATCCGCGGCCGGGCGCAGGGCCGTCTGCTTGCCCTCCAGCTCCTTGATCTTGCCATCGACGCTCTTGTCGCCCTTGGCCATCTTGTCGCGCAGGTCGCGCAGCTCCTTGTTCATGTCATCGATCTCGTCCTGCGCCTCGCCGGCCTTCATGACGATCGACGCGAGCTGCTCCGGGCTCTTGTCCTTGTTGCCATCATAGAACTTGTAGAGCGGCTCCGCCCCCTCGCCCTTGACGCCATCCACATTGTCGATCGTCAGGGTCATCAGCGAGTCCCACACCTGCTCGGCCGACAACCGGCGCAGCGGCTGGCCCTCGTGGAAGAACTTGAAGCGGTTGGCATCGCCCGGGATCGACTGGCGCTGGTAGGCGTTGGTGTCGCAGATCACCTCCTGGAACTTGCGCAGGTCGTACTTCACATCCTTCATCAGCTTGACCAGGTAGGTGGCGAGCTCGGGGTTCGTGGGCACGGTGTCGTCCTCCATCTTGTCGAGCGGCTCGATGAGGCCGATGCGCATCAGCCGCTTCCACATGCGGTTCGCCACCACCAGGGTGAAGCGGGGATTGACCTCGGAGGTCATCCAGGAGCCGTACGATTCGCGGATGTTGTCCTTGGCATCCTTGATGATGTCGTCCTTGAACATCGTCATCGCCTTGACGCGATCGCCGGGATGGGCGTCCTTGTACTGGTAGTCGTGCGGCAGCGCGATCGAACCGACGCTGGCGTTGGTGACCTGCACGCCGAGCGTCTCGCCGACGCGCCGGGCGATCTGGTCGGCGGAGTAGGGGACATTGGAGCTCGCCTTCTTCATCGCGCGGCTGATATCGCCCTCGTTGGTCTTGACCTCCGTGCCCTCGGTGAAGGCGGCCATCTGGAAGAAGTCTTTGCGCGTCCACTTGTCGAAGGGATGGTCATGGCACTGGGCGCAGGAGAGGCGGGTGCCCAGGAACACGCGCACGGTGTTGGCCATGTTGTCCTGGGGCATGCCGGCGTCGGCCAGGTAGTAGCCGGTCGCGCCATTGCCGCGCGAGGTGGCCGGGCCCTTGGCGCAGATCAGCTCGTTGACCATCTTGTTGTAGGGCTTGTTCTCGCGGATCGACTGCTTGATCCAGTCGATGTAGGGCTGGCCATCGAAGCGGTCCTGCAGGCGCGAGCGGGCGCGCAGCATGTCGGCCCACCAGGTGAACATGGTGCTGACGTTGGCTTCGCTGGAGAGCAGCTTCTTCACCAGCAGATCGCGCTTGTCCCTCTTGTGCGAGGTCAGGAATTCACCGGCCTCGTCGATGGTCGGGATGCGCCCGGCGAGATCGAGGTAGATGCGGCGCAGGAACTGCTCATCCCTGGTCTTCGGCTGGGGCTTGAGGCCGGGCTGCTTGGCGATCATCGCATCGACCAGCGTATCGATGGTCCTGCTCGCCTCCTTGAGCATCGCCCCTTCGGGCGCGACATCGGGGGAGATCGACGGGGGATTGGCAGGCGGGTTCGCGCGTTCATCAGGGAATTGCATGCCCGCCAGGGTGGAGGAGCCTCCACCGCCGTTCATGCCGCTCATGCCGCTCATGCCGATGGTGAGCGAGCCGGCAGCGAAGCCGACGACGAGTGCAACCTGAAGACCGATAGTGCTGACGAGGTGCATGGGTTCTCCCTAGGTCGGTCGGGTACGGCTGGGGGTACCCACCCAGCCTAGCTCACCTTACCAATGGCTACAAGTCACAGTCCATGTCGTTGCGTTTGCAGGGCCTTTGAGTGATACGCCATGACCGATGAGGCGCCTCCGGCACTCAACATCCGGCGCTGTTCGCCGTGCGTGGTGCGCACACCGGCGCTGGATGACCAGGCCGCGGAGCGACCCTGCAAGGCGCAACTGGTCGTGGATACATGGGGATAGGGCCGGTCTTACGCAAGCCGCGGCCGCCGTCTGCTGCCGCTGGACCGGCTCCTGGGTGGCTCAGCGGCGCCGGCGGCGGGGCGTTCCGGTGCCCGCTCCCGCGCCGGCGACCGCACGCGCCGGCCAGAAAGGTTCATGCATCAGTGCATCAGGGCGAGCGCCGCGGTGATCTGCGCCAGGCGCTCACGGCAGGTGCGCGCCCGGCTGGCCATGTTGGCGCGCTCATAATCAGCGATGTCCTTCTCCACGTGCGCGGCGCCAGCGGTCACGGCCTGCTTGGCCGCCGACGACGCCGCACCGGCCGGCTGGGCGACGAAGAAGGCGAGCGCGGCGCTGAAAGGGGGTGATTCGAACAGTGCATCGAAGGTGGCCAGGGTCTTGGCATGGAAGGCCGCGACGTCGATCGCCTCCAGCAGCTTGGCCTGCTCGAGCATGGTGAAGGCGTTCCAGCGCAGGCGCTCCTCCTCCGCGGTGGTCGCCCAGGCGATCAGGCGCGGTCTGATCTCCGGCAGGAAGGCCGCCACCAGCAGTCGCGAGACCGCCTTCTGGTGATCGCTCCATTCGTCGAGCGACGCCACCTTGTCGATCGCAGGCAGTGCGGAGCTGCGCTTGAGCTCGGCCCAGCCGGGCTTGGCCGATGCGGCTGTCAGCCAGGCGAGGGCATCCTCGCTCACCGTGCCGTAGGAGGACGTCAAGGCGGTGAGGTTGAGCAGATGGTGGCGCAGCGCCTCGCTGTCGCTCAGCTGGCCGGCCTGCTGCAGCAGGTAGAAGGCGTTGGTGCGCAGATCGACGTTCTCGTCCAGGATCGCCGCATGCATCAGGGCGATCGCCGGCGGATAGCGCTTGGCCAGCACATCGCGCAGGTGCGTGGTCGACGCGCCATGGGCGCTCTCGACGCGCAGCGCGAAGAGCAGGACCTTGGCGGTGGGCTCGTCCAGCGGCCCGGGAATCGCCTCGACCAGCTGCATCGCGGCTTCCCGGGCAAGGTAGACGCGGTCATGGTCGGCGAGCGCAGCGACCATGGCCCGGCAGACATCGAGGTCCTTGGGCCAGCGCTGGCGCAAGGCGGCGAAGACCTTGAGGCCCTCTTCGGAGTTGTGGTGGGCGATCAGATCCTTGGCCTGGGCGATCTGCACCTCGCGCTCATAGATGTCGACCACCAGCCAGGGCCGCTGGGCATGGCGCTCGGAGAGCTGCTTCAGTGCATCGGTGAAGCGCTCCTCGGCCATCAGCGCACGGGCCTCCATGAGCACGACCACCTTGACCGCGTCGACCGCCGCTGCCTCGCCCGGGTGCTGTGCGAGCAGGGTGTCGGCCCGCTGCTGGGCGAGGCTGAAGTCGCCGGCAGCCACCGCCTGGTCGATGGCCGAGCGGTCGATGGCGCTGCGATGCCCGGCAACCAGCGCCAGCGCCGCCACGGAGATCGCCACGATCACGCCGCCGAACACCAGGGCCGGTCCGAGCGGGCGCTTGGGCTGGCTGGTCGCCGGATGAGCCGGCGGCGCTGGCGGGATTGCGGCGGGGGGTGCCGCCGCGGCCGTGCTTGCCGAGGTCGTGGTGGCAGCCAGGGCCGCTGGGGCGGCGGTGAGGGTCGCGGACAGCGCCCCGGCCGACGGGGCCATCGGCGCGGTGGCGACCGTCGGCGCCTCGCCCGGGGCCGCCTCCGCGATGCGGGTCGCCGGCGTCTCGGCCGCTTCGGCCCCGATCGCGCCCCCGGCGACCAGCTCCGGCACGGCGCGCGGCAGGATGATGTGGCTCAGGGCCAGCGCCTGGAACTCGCCGGCGAGGGCCAGGGCAGAAGCGGGCCGTGCACCCGGATCCTTCGCCAGCAGGCGCATCACCATGGCGGCGATGGGTGCCGGGGTGGCGGGAGCCAGGGTGCGGATGTCCGGGGCCGCCTCATCGAGGTGGGCGCGCAGCAGCGCCATGGTGTTGCTGGCGGTGAACGGCGGCCGGCCGGCGAGCAGGTGGTACCAGGTGCAGCCGAGCGAATAGAGGTCGGCACGCGCATCCACCTCACCGCCCCGGCAGGCCTCCGGCGCCATGTACAGCGGCGTGCCCAGGACCGCGCCATCGAGGGTCATGGCGGTGGAATCGACTGACTTGGCCAGGCCGAAGTCGGCGAGCTTGGCCACCCCCCGGCGCGTGACCATGATGTTGTCGGGCTTGATGTCGCGGTGGACGACGCCGAATTCGGCGGTCGCGGCGAGCCCATCGGTCGCCTGCATGATCAAGGACGAGGCGATGCGCCAGTCGAGCGGGCCGGTGATCAGGCTGCGCAGGCTGTGCCCGCCCTCGACCAGCTCCATCACCAGCAGGTACTGCTGCTCGCCCTGCTCATCGGGGTAGCGCCCGAAGTCGTGCACCGCGACCACGTGCTGGCTCTGCACCTTGGCGATGCACTGCGCCTCGCGCTCGAAGCGCGTCACCGCGGTGGGATTGGCGAGCAGATGCTCGGCGATGCGCTTGACCGCCACCGCCCGGCGCAGGGAGAGCTGGGTGGCACGATAGACTTCGCCCATCGCCCCCCGGCCGAGGAGCTCATCGATGCGCATGCCGCCGATATGGCTGCCGGTACGGAGCATACCGGGATCGTCCTGCCACCGGCCTGGGCGCCAAACGAGAAATGCGCCCCGGAACTGCAGGGTCACCGCTCGCACGCCGCGGCATTCGATGCCTGGGCGCGCTGATCACGGGAGCCAGGTGCGGGCAGGACCAAGCGTGGACCCGGCTTTGGCGCTTCACTGCCGGGCGATCTGCCCATAATCGAACAGGTCACATGCCTCCTTCAGCCAACCAGGCCTTCCACGCCGACCGGTCCCCGCGCGCCGACCGGGCAGGCGCATCGACTGCCCGGGACGACGCCGACGCCAGCGCACCACAGGCCGATCGGCTGGCGATGGAGATCATCGACCAGCGCATCATCCGCTATCTGACCCAGGTGATGTCCTGGACCGGCATCGCCCTGTGCCTGGCCAGCGTCCCCACCGTGATGATCGTCGCTCCGCATCAGATGTCGCGGATGGCGCTCGGCGTCCTGGCCGGGCTCGCCGGCGCCCTGGGCCTCTGGCAGGTGCGGGGTGAGCGGGTCAAGTCCACCGCCTACGCACTGTTGTGGGGCTACTGGCTGCTGATCGTGTGCGCCTGCATCTTCAACGGCGGCGTCGGGGCCCCTGCGCTCTCGGCGATCGTCCTCTTGAGCGTCTACGCCACCCTGGCGCTGGGGCTGCGCCAGGCCATGCTGCTGTGCCTGGCGACGCTGGTCCTGTGCATCGGCCTGCTCTATGGCGAGCATCACGGCGCCGTTCCCCTCAGCGTCCCTTCCGAGCTGCGGGCGGTGATGTACCTGGTCCTCGCCGTGATGTCGGCGCTCATGCTCTGGACGACCTCGACCATCCTGCACCAGGCAGTCCTGCTGGCCAGGGTGGAAAGCACGCGCCGCGCCGAGGTGGTACGCCAGCTGAGCGCCAGCCAGGGCGAACTGCACCGGCTCAATGCCGAGCTCGAGCATCGGGTCGCCGGACGCACTGCCGAGCTGACCGCCACCAACGAGGAGCTCATGGCCTTCTCGTACTCCGTCGCGCATGATCTGCGCGCCCCGCTGCGCGCGATCAATGGCTTCAGCTCCGAGGTGATCGAGGAATGCCGCTCGCTGCTGCCCGCGGGTTCGCTCAAGGATCTGCAGCGCATCCGCACGGCGAGCGACACCATGGACATCCTCATCGACGGCATGCTGCGACTCTCGCGCATCACCAGGATGGATCTCCACCGCCAGCCGGTGGATCTCAGTGCGCTGGCCCATGAGGTCATCGCCGACCTGCGCCAAGGCGATCCCGAACGCGCGGTGGAGGTGACCATCACCGACGGCCTGATCGCCGATGGCGATCACCAGCTGCTGCGCATCCTGCTCGACAATCTCCTCGGCAATGCCTGGAAATACAGTGCGCGCAGCGCCAATGCCGCAATCCGCTTCACCCGTGAGGAGCGGGACGGGGTCTCCGCCTTCGCGGTGCATGATAATGGCGCCGGCTTCGACATGCGCTACTCCGCCAAGCTCTTCGGTGCGTTCCAGCGCCTGCATTCCCCCGGGGAGTTCTCCGGGATGGGCATCGGGCTGGCGACCGCGCGCCGCATCATCAGCCGCCACAGCGGCAGGATCTGGGCCACAGGCCAGGTCGGCGCGGGCGCGAGCTTCTGGTTCACGCTCGACGACCAGGGGGGCCCTGGCGCGCCAGCAGCCTGATCCGGCCGAGCGGGGAAAAACCCCTCAGCGCAGCGGGCCTCTGGGGGTTGTATTGTGCAGCCACTGCGCGTCCCTCCTCCAGCGCACGCTCCACCCCGCGAGACCCCCATGGCGACCTCTTTCACCCTCATCGGATTGTCCCTGCTGGCGATGCTCCCCCTGGTGGGCGAGGAGACCTACAAGCTCGGCCCCGATTCGCAGCGCAGCGAGGGCGTCCCGCACGGGACGGTCACCGAAGGCGTGTGGCGCAGCACGGTCTTCCCGGGCACCATCCGGCAGTACTGGGTCTACGTCCCCAAGCAGTACGATGGCTCATCCCCAGCCGCGCTGATGGTGTTCCAGGACGGCCATGCCTACGTCAACGAGCAGGGCGAGTTCCGCGTCCCGGTGGTGTTCGACAACCTGATCCAGGCAGGCGCCATGCCGATCACCGTCGGCATCTTCCTCAATCCCGGGCACACCGCCGACAAGCTGCCCGACAAGCCGGGCTGGGGCGGGAATCCCAACAACCGCAGCTTCGAGTACGACACCCTGAGCGACCAGTACTCCCGCTTCCTGATCGACGAGATCCTGCCCGAGGTCGCCAAGACCGTGAAGCTCACCGCCGACGCGCGCAATCGCGCCATCTGCGGCATCAGCTCGGGCGGCATCTGCGCCTTCACCGTTGCCTGGCAGCGGCCGGACATCTTCACCAAGGTCCTCACCCATGTCGGCAGCTTCACCGACATCGCCTCGGGACCCTCGCGCATCGCCGGCGGCCACAACTACCCGTCGCTGATCCGCAAGGCCAAGCAGTTCGACAAGCTGGTCAAGCCGCTGCGCGTCTTCCTCCAGGATGGGGCGAACGATCTCGACAACGAGCACGGCAACTGGTTCCTCGCCAACCAGGAGATGGCTGCCGCGCTCAAATGGGCCGGCTACGACTACAAGAACGAATGGGGCACCGAGGGGCACAACGGCAAGCACGGTGGCGCGATCCTGCCTGAGAGCCTGCGCTGGCTGTGGCGCGA
Source organism: Planctomycetota bacterium (assembly GCA_003136555.1). Taxonomy (GTDB): domain Bacteria; phylum Planctomycetota; class UBA11346; order UBA11346; family UBA11346; genus BOG-1363. The sequence goes on from PLEW01000125.1 coordinate 12,240, forward strand.
CTGGAAGGAATACCAGGGCAAGTGACCGGGACGATGCCAGCCGGAACGTGCGAACGGCCGTAACGACGCCGCTCGGCTCTTCCCGCCGGTTGCCGTCGTGTTGCCACTGGCACGTCCCGGTGCGATCGCAAAGCTGCGACACCAGGGAGCAGGCCACGGGCGGCAATGCGCTGAAGCACCTCCATCCGGTCCGTCTGAGCTCGGTGGAGGTCAACGAACTCGTCCACCATCTGCATCGCAACTGGCAGCTGGTCGACCCCCAGCCGCTCCACCTGGTGCCCTGGGTCGCCGAAAAGACGGACCATGGCGATGTCGACCTGCTCTGCGAGGCGCCTCCGGAGACCGTGCTCGGCTTCTGCCACCTGATCGGTGCCAATGCGAAGGCGGTCAGCCCTCTGCCCCCAGCGAAGGTGGCGTGCGAGGCCGCCCTGGCGGATCCCGGGCGCTGGGGGGAGATCATCCGCGGGATCGCCACCAGGACGCCCCCCCGCTATACCGGACTGCGTGCCGACCCCTAAGGTAAGGGCGATGCGCGCGTGATGAGCGGATGGCCCGGTGGCCTGCCCATCAATTCTTGCTCTTGGCCTTCTTCTTCGAGATCACGCTGCCGTCAGCCCCGACGATGAGCGTCATCTTGGTGCCATCAGTATCGGTGAAGGTGACGCGATATTGGTCGGAGCCATCCTTGCCCGTGGTCTTGGTCGCCCGCTTGGCCGACGGCGCCTCGCGCGTCACGGTGACCTTCACGGCATCCGGAAGCTCGTCGATCGTCAGACGCTGCGGCTTGGGCTTGCCGGCCGGAGCGGCGGGGGCTGCCGGGGGTGCGGGTGCATCCACCTTGGCGGTAGCGGCATCGGCGGGTGGCGGAGTGGCGGCATCCACCTTGGCGGTGGCATCGGCTGGGGCCGCGGGCTGCGCTGCAACGTCTGGCTTGGGCTGAGGTTGCGGGGTGGCTTCTGCTGCAGGCGGCGGGCTGGCAGGGGTCTTGGCCGCGCCATCGACGGCCGGCTTGACCGCGCCGGGTGCCGGCTCCTTGCTCGCGTCGGCTGGGGCTGCGTCTGAAGCGCGGACCGCTGGACTGTCGGTCTGCGGTGCCGGAGTGCTGGCCGAGTCGCCGCATCCGGTCATGGCGCTGATGATCACTGCCATGGTCATGAGGATGATGGTGCTACGCACGGCTGCCCCCTGGTGAGTGAACCTATAGTCTGACTGGCCGGCCGGAAAGGGATATGTGGGATTTTACTGCACGGTCGCCGCGGCCATAACCGCTCGTGCATGGGGGTCGCCCGTACATGCGCGTAGCGTGCAGATCATCTGCCCATGCCTCGCGGCATGATCACCCCTGTCAGGCAGCAGCGACGCGCGCAGAGGCCGAATGCCATGATAACCAGCGCTGCCAGGCCGCCTCCGGAGCCGCATCCGCCACCGCTCCAGTCATTGCTGCTGTACGCCGCCGTCCCCTGGTCTGCGGCGATGGTCAGCACCAGGGTCGCATAGCCGCTGCCACCGGCATTGGCTGCCGCTATCGTCACCGACCAGGAACCGCCAGCGTCGGCCATTCCCGAAATGACCCCGGTGGCCCAGTCGATCGTCAATCCTGCCGGCAAGCCGGAGGCGGCATAGGACGTCGGCGCATCGCTCGCCGTGATCTGGTAGAAGAACGCCTGGCCCACGGTGCCGGCAGCTGTCAGCGTGCTGGTCACCACAGGCGCCGGCACATAGGTATAGGCACCCGAGGCCGTGGCAGTGCCACCGGGCGCGGTCAGCACGACATCCACGTTGCCCGCCGGCGACGCTGGCGTCTGGCAGGTGACCGCCGAGTCATCCAGCACGGTGAGCGCGGTCGCGGCGGCGGCGCCAAAGGTCACGTTGGTCGCACCGCTGAGGTTCGTCCCGGTGATGGTGACCACCGTGCCACCCATCAGCGTCCCGCTGCCCGGCGTGACCGAGATGATGGTCGGGGCCGGTGGCACGGTGAAGTATGCGAGGTCCTCGCTGCCGCCCGAGGACGATGGCGGCTCGCCAGCCACGGCGCTCGCCGCTGAGGCGGCGGTTGCCAGCAGGATCAGCAGGATGATGGTCCTCATGCGACGTTTCCCGAACATCCGGTGTTTCCGCGGTCTGCGTCAAGCGGGACGAGGGGCATGGCCTGCGTGGCGCCGCTCTGGCGTCACCCTAGACGAGGAGGAACGACTGCAACACCCAAGGACGGCACGCCGCGCCGCTGCCACTTGGCGGCCTCATCCCGGGGCAGGTCGCAGGCGCGACTGCTGCCATGCGCGCAGACGCAGTGCTCGGTCACAGGGAGGCGCCCCGACAGCCGATGCCGAGCCGCTCCTTCCACGCCACTCCATCGGGCAGATCCTCAGCCGCGAATTCGAGATGCAGCACCCGGCGGTGACCGGGATCGGCAGCGGGGTGTGAGGCGTGGCGCAGCAGCGGCCGCATGAGCAGAGCCGCGCCCTGACCTGCTTCGATCGTCACCGCCTCCGCTTCCGCGACCGCGCCCTCGTCGGCATGGCGATGCGAACCGGAGAGGACGCGCAGCGGCCCATTGCCCGCGTGGACGGCATCGAGATGGAGGCGCAGCGCAAGCATCCGCTCGAGCACCTCCGCCGGCGGCTCGACATGGTCGACGCCATCCTTGCGCGACCAGGCGTTGAAGCCGGGCGCAGGCACGCGCGTACGCACCGCCACCAGGCGGTCGCGATGCCAGGGGACGCGCCAATTGGCCTCGGGCACCTTGTCGAACAGGACGGCGCGCACGGCGAAGGCGCCACAGCCAAGCACCGGCTCGACCACGCCGCGGATGGCCGCGGAGCACGCCAGGGCCGCGACCGCCGGATGCGCGAGGAGATGGCGCCGGCCGGCGCTGCGGCGTTGGCCGGCCGCTGGGCAGAGCGCCGCAGCCAGAAGGTCGCAGGCAGGCGCGGGGAGCAGCGCCGGCAGCAGCAGCCAGCCATCCTGTTCGAATCGGACACGGCTGGCAGCATCCATGCCCGCCAGTCTCGACCGCCGCTCACGCTGGCAACCGGCGTGCACGCCGTCCCGTTCGGCAACGCACCCGACGGTCATCCGTAGGTGCTTGCACGACCCTGTCACCTGCCGACCCGGACGCTCGCGGGACTCGGACCAGGTATCCCAATCCGAGCGCTCATCGGCACATGCGTATCCATCTGACGTGCACATCGTCCTCTGAAACGCTTCAGCCGGCCTTTGGCGGGCTCGCGACCAGCGCCTGCGCCTTTTTTCTGCGCTCGGCGATGAAAGCGCTTTCATTCCTCCGCTCATCTGCTTTTCTCGCATCCCCGCCGAGCCATCCCCAGGAGCTGCCATGATCCGCTGCCTCGTCCTCGCTGTCGTCGCGCTGACCGCTGCCCTGCTGCAAGCCCAGGATGGAGCGGGCCAGCCCATCCCGGTTGTGCTGATCGGCGGCCAGAACAATCACGACTGGCAGAAATCGAATGCCTTCCTGATGGCGCTGCTCGGACGCCAGAGCAACATCAGCGTGGTCGAGAACGATTCTCCACCCGACAACGCATCGAAGGAGGCCTGGGCGGCCTGGGCGGTGGACTTCAGCAAGTACCGCTGCGTGCTGCTGAACTACAACGGGCAGATGTGGCCGGACGCGCTGCGCACCGCCTTCGAGAAGTATCTCGCCGATGGCGGCACCGCCATCGTGCTGCACGCCGCAAATACATTGCGCTGCTCCAAG